>CAIKXV010000023.1 GCA_903831455.1 uncultured Pseudomonadota bacterium
CACGCTCGTCAAGGCCACGCTGGACACCCTCGCGCAAGCCGAGGTCATCCGGCGCCTCGGCAACTCGGGCGTGGACGTCAACGCGGCCGGCCCCGACGAGTTCCGCGCGCTGATCGAGGCCGAAATCCCGAAGTGGGCCGCGGTGATCAAGGCGACGGGCGTGCGGGCGGACTAGGGCTGCGTATCCTGTGCACGATCGACGGGGACATCGCGGCTCACACCGATTCGCGGTGCTCACCGCCTGGCGCCCGCTGCGACCAGCGCACGGTCGGTATCTTGCCTGACTCCGCGCTCGGTCCGGGCCGCCCGTTCGCACAGAGGTACGGCATCCCCGCGGCCCAGCCTCGGCAACGGTGCGCTTCTGCGCGCCGCGGATCGGAATCAGCGGCGCGGGCCGGCGGCGGGCGGGTCGCCGCCCAAGCACACACCCTCAGCGCGCGCTCAGCAGTTCCGGGACACGCAACAGGATGATTTCGTTCGCCTCGTTGCGACCGAACTCGCGGGCCGCGGAGACGCCGAGGTTGTTGTCGTTCAGCACCACGATATGCTCCGCATCGACGATGTCGACGCCCTCGATGCACCAGTGCGGGAAGCTGAAGCGGCCCTCGCGTCCGCCGACCCTCGCGAGCTTTTTCGGATCATCAATGTTCAGCAGGTCGACATACGCGATCTTTCGCACCGGCCCGCCGGACTCGCCCAGCTCGATCTTGTAGACGCGCTTGAACCGCGCAGGCACGTTGAAACAGTCGGCCCTGGGATCGTTCGGCGGGCAGGCCATGGCCGCATCCCCCTCCCCGTTGTCGCGCTCGATCACCAGCGCGGTAGTGGGATCGATCATGTTGAAGTCGCCGATGTTGTTACCGGCGATCTCGATCGGGTACGTCCACGAGCGCCCGGTGTACCGGGCAGCGCGGACATCGAACTCAAGGATCCGAAGAACATCGCGACCCTCGCGGCTTTCCCAGGCGCGAGCCTGGGCATTCCACAGCGGACCCTCGAGCATCGGGTACAGGAAGCGACCATCGGGCGACGCTGCCATGCCCTCGAAGCCGCGCGACCGGCGCACCGGCGTCGCGAAGTTCCCGGGAACGGCGGGCGCGGTAACGGCAAAATGGTCGGGTGATCGCACGACCTGCCCGTCGACCATCGTCTCGAAGAATCCGGTCACGCGCCCATTGCGATCGACCCGGATCAGGTAGGGCCCGAACTCGTCACCGATCCAGAACGAATCGCCGATCGGCTGGATCGACTCGATATCGAGGTCCGCCCCGGTCAGGTAACGCTTGTCGGTCGCCGCATTGACGATCTGGAAGGGAAGCACGCCGTCGGGGTCGTGCAGGAAGATCGTACGGCGTACCCGCACCTGCCCGGAGTTCCACACGGGTTCGACGAGATGCAGCATCAACATCGCATCCGGCGAGTTGGCCTTGCTGCCAAAGCCGTTGTCGCTGAGCACCCACGCCGTGCCATCACGCTGCCACTTGATACCGGAGAACCCCTGGATAGGCTGGCCGACGAAGGGACCGTCCATGCCTGTCGGCCGGGGCGCCTTGGGATCCGACAGGAAGGCAACGCCCGGGACCGAGCCGGGCTTGTCGCGGCGCCGGCCATCGGAGTGCAGGTAACGGCCCGACATCCTGAACAGGGCGGGCGCATCGGCAGGCGGAGGAATGAAGGTAGCCGCCGGCAGCAGTGCGTGGCCGACGAGTTCGGCGCGAACTGCTGGCTGCGCATGTCCCGAGTCGATCGTGGCGGATACGGCCGACAGGGTTGCAAGGAAGGCGACGAGCACGGGTGCAGATCGCAGCGATCGGTTCATTTCGTTCTCCAGATTCGTCATCACGCACCCGGTTGGGCATGGAGGCCATCGTGCAGCCGCGCCACCCATGACCCGCACGGCGCGGAGCAGCCCGGACATCGCGGCGGATCATCGAGTCGGCCCGTGAACTTGTCGTGACAGCGACTGCCTCCGGCGTTGAAGCGCACGCGTGGAGGGGGCAGTCCTGAACGACGGTGGGCGAGGGACAGTCCGCGCGCCGAACCCGCGTGTGCGGCGCCGGCTCACTTGATGAGCCGCGCGGTGGGCAGACTTCGGTCCTGCATGTCCGAAGCACAACGCACCCGGGTGTCGGCCTGCAGTACCGCGACGGCGGCCCGGGTGTACAGCGCCGGGCCTTCCGCTTCCGCGGCCACGCGCGGGAAAGCTCGTGGCTACCGCCTGACACAAGGCAACACCCGAAAACTTGATTAATACACCACTACTGTATAGTATTGGTGTCATGAACGACGAACGTACCTACACCCTGGACGAGATCGCCGCGCTGGCCGAACTGCCGCGGCGCACCGTCCGCTACTACATCCAGACCGGCCTGGTCGACCGCCCGCAGGGCGCCGGCAAGGGGGCCTGGTACACGTCGCGGCATGTCGAGCAGCTGCTGCTCATCCGCAAGTGGCAGCTGGCGGGCCTGTCGCTGGAGCGCATCGGCGAGTTGCTCGGCCAGCCCGCCACAGGACCCCTGCCCCCCACGCCCCGGCGCCCCGGCACCGTGGAGGTCTGGAGCCATCTGGTGGTCGCCGACGGGGTCGAACTCACCCTCGAACCCGGTCGCGCCGGCCTCACGCCCGAGCAGGTCCGGGCCTTCTTCCGGGCCGTCACGCAGGCCTACGCCCGGATCCACGACAGCGAGGACACTCCATGAACACGATGACCCACGCATCGGCCCTCTGCACCGTCGACGGCGAGCCCGTCGCGCTGCGCGACGTCGCCATCGAGGCCGTCCTGCAGGACCTGCTCGCCGAGGTCACGGTCGCGCAGACCTACCGCAACGGCGAGGCCCGGCCGATCGAAGCCGTCTACACCTTCCCCCTGCCGTCGGACGCCGTACTGCTCGGCCTGCACGTCGAGATCGGCGATCGGCGTCTCGCCGGCCAGGTCGTCGAACGGAAGGCCGCCGAGGCCCGCTATGAAGAGGCGGTCGAAGACGGCGACGCGGCCGTGATGCTGCAACTCCTCGAGCCCGGGCTCTACACGATGAACGTGGGCAACCTCCTGGCCGGGGAAACGGCCCGGATCACCCTGCGCTACGCGATGCTGCACCGCTGGTCGGGCAGCTCCCTGCGCATGCTGCTGCCCACCACCGTCGCGCCGCGCTACGGCCAGTCCCCGTACCTTCCGCACCTGGCGCCGGACACCTCGATCACCGTGGAGAACGAATTCTCGCTGCGCGTGCGGGTACAGGGCCTGCTGTGCGGGGCCCTGATCGAGTGCCCGTCGCACGCGGTCGACCTGTCGCGCACCGAGGACCATGCCGAAGTCTCGCTGCGGCAGGCCCGCGCGCCGATGGATCGCGACTTCATCCTCAACCTCACCGCCCCGCAGGCGGCGCGCAGCTTCGCGCTGAGCGGCCAGGACGTCGAAGGCGTGACCGTGCTGGCAGGCTTCCAGCCCGTGTTTCCCGCCGAACGGCCATCGCGGCCGCTGTCGCTCGCGCTGGTGGTCGACTGCTCGGGCTCCATGAATGGGGATTCGATCATTCAGGCCCGGCAGGCCATCGCCGGCATGCTCGACCGCCTGCGACCGGACGACCGGATCACGCTGGTCGCCTTCGGCCACCAGCAGCGCGTGTTCTCGGAATCGCTGGTGGCCTGTACCTCTTCCGGCCTCGCGCGCGCGCGACGCTTCGCACGATCGCTCGAGGCCGACATGGGGGGCACCGAAATCGGCGCCGCGCTCGAGCGCAGTTGCGCGGTGCTCGGCACCCAAGATGGGGGCGACATCTTTCTCGTCACCGACGGTGAGGTCTCGAACTGGCAGGGCATCGTCGCCCGCATGAAGCAGTCCGGGCACCGCGTGTTCACGGTGGGCGTCGGGCATGCGGTCTCCGAGGCCTTCCTGCGCGCCCTTGCCGAGGAGACCGGTGGCGCCTGCGAACTGGTCTCCCCGAACGAACAGATGGCCGAGCGCATGGTGCGTCACTTCGAGCGCCTGCGCGAGCCTCCCGTTCGCCAGGCCCGCGTGCGCTGGCCCGAAGGCGCCGTCGATCTTTCCCCCGCGAAGATCGGCGCGATCTTCGAAGGCGATACGCTCATCGCCTGCGCTCGCTTCCCGCGCCTACCCGAGCAGGGCCGGGTCACGCTCGAGATCGAGACCGACGAAGGACAGGTGCTGCGCGAGGAACTGGCGTTCCCGGTCACGACCGCGCCCGCCGAGGATGCGCCGGCCTCCACGATTGCCCGGGTCGCGGCTGCGCGGCGGCTGCCCGACCTGTCCGAACCGGCCGGGCCCGAGACTGCGCTCCGCTACCAGCTGATCAGTCCGTGGACCCACTGGCTCGTGATCGCCGAGCGCCCGGACGCGGAGAAATCCACCGACCTCCCGGCGCTGCGCAAGGTACCGAACACCCTCGCCGCCGGATGGGGAGGTACAGGAGCGGCTGCAAGCCACGCCTCGATGGCCATGGCGTGTGCGGACATCCCGACCGTCTTCCGCATGCGGAAGCCGGCAGCGGATACCGCCACGGTGCACGAGCCAGGTATTCCCGCGTTCCTTCGGGCAATCAAGGACGCCGTCCTGCCCCCTGCGAAAGCACCGACTGCCGCATCCGCCGAAGACGCGCGCGATCGCCTGCCCGTGCCGTACCAGCGACTGCTGCGTCGGCTCGAGCGCGGCGGTATCGCAACCACCGACCCGCTGGAATTGCTCACCCGGTGCGGATTCACGCAGGAGTTCGACAGCCTCCTCGCGCGTGCCCGCTCGCTCGGGCTCGAACCCGACGCCGTCGCCACCCTGATCCTCGCCCGGTTGCTCGCCGCGTGGCCCGCGGGGTCGCTCCCGGATGCGGTCGCGGCGCAGATCGGCTCGCTGCGCGGACAGGCCGACAAGGTCGCCGAATCGCTGCGCGGCGTTGCGGACGATGCTCGGCGACTGCTGAAGACCCTGCGCGGCAGCCCGGTTTCAGACGCGCTGAAAGACCGGTCTGCTCTCGGCGACAGGCTGCAGCAACTCGCCCTCCTGGAAGACCTCCTGCGCGAAGTCGAGCACACCGTCCGCACGTCGGCCGGGGCCGTGCGCGAGGCTGCCGATCCGCAGGTTCGCTGCGAATAGCCGCGCGCCTCAGGCCCGGTGCGGTCCGCGCGCAGGCGCGGCCGCACTGGCGCTTGCATCACGCCGCGGCGTTCACAGCCAGTCGCCCTCCTCGAGCATCTCGACCCGGTGCTCCGGGCAGAGCGGCGGACCCAGGTGCAGGAAGCGGCGCGGGATGGCGAGTCGGTAGCTGCACTGCGGGCAGCGGGCGCGCGGCGGGTTCGACCGACGCGTGCTCGGTAGCCTGCGAGCCAGCGGGCCGTGCGGGAAGGGCCCGAGCCGCGCCGCGATCGCCTCCAGCGTCGCCCGCAGTTCCTTGCCCGCGCTGGCCGAGCGCATCTCCGGCCCCACCAGGCCGACCTTGAGCGCGATGGCGCGGAACTCCTTGCCATGCCGATGCTTGCAGTCGTCCACCGCGTGCACGAGTTCGTGGGTGAGGACGTCGATCACCTTGCAGGCGTTGCCGAGGTTGGGCGCGATGAAGATCTGGTTCACGCCGTCCTCGGCCGCCTTGCGCGGCCAACACTCGCCCTCGACCTGGCTTCGCTGGCCCGTACCCGGCCAGCCGATCGACACGCGGACCGGTGGAACCTCGTATCCACGCGCGGCGAAGAGCGGGCGCAGGTGGTCAACCGCCGCCTGCAGCCAGGCCTCGCGGAACGCGTGCAGACCCGCCAGGGGCTGCACCGTGGGAGGAACCACCGCCGAAGGTGGACTCGCTGCAGCAGCCGCATCGGCGGCCGCATCGACGACAGCAGGCAGCGAATCGACCTTCGGCTCATCGCGGGCGGGGACATTCTCGGGCATCGGGCACTCTCCGGGGCGGGGGCTGCCGATGCTGCCGACCCACAGGCTCACCAGATGAGCCTGTCAGGCGCCGTACGTCCTGCGGCACAATCCCGAGCCATCTCGGCGGGACGGCCAAGACGCGAGGGACACCCGTCCGACACGCCCTGCGCCGAGGCCGCGAGCGAACCGGAAGGGAGCCGGCGGGCGGCGCACGGCGAACGCAAACCCGAGGGTCCGGCGCCGGCTGCGCTCCCCCGCTGACCGCCCGTCGCATCCGATGCGCGGATCGTGGGCCGGTCCGGTTCCACCTCCACCGGCAACCCGGGCCCGCGTGCCGATGCGGACGATGGGCATCTCCACTCGGCGACGCGCGCGAGTCGACGTCCGCGGTGCTATCGACCCAGCACCCGGCGCATCAGGTACGAGCCCAGATCGACCAGCGCCACCAGCAGCATCATCGCGATCAGTACGCTGCTGGTCTCGCGCATCTGGAAAAGGCCCATGTGGAAGGCGAGCATCTGCCCCAGCCCGCCAGCGCCCACCACGCCCAGTACCGCCGCGGCGCGGATGTTGTTCTCCCAGCGATAGAGGGTGTAGCTCAGCAGTTGCGGCAACACCTGTGGCAGCGTCGCATACAGGAACACGCGCGCGCTGCCCACGCCATGCGCACGCAGCGCGAACGCAGGGCCCGGCGGCGCGTTCTCGATCGCCTCGGCGAACAGCCGCCCGAGCACGCCCGTGGTGTGCAGGGCCAGCGCGAGCGTGCCGGCCAGCGGCCCCAGCCCGGCACTGATGAGCAGCAGCGCCGCCCACACCAGCTCCGGAATCGATCGCAGCGCGTTGAGCAGCAGTCGCGCGGGCTCGCGCCAGGGGGCACGGGCTTTCGCGTGCGCACGGCTGGCGGGAACCGCAAGCAACAGACCCAGGAATGCGGCCAGCAGCGTGCCCACGCCGGACATGGCCAGCGTCTCCAGGCTTGAAACCATCAGGCGCCAGAGGAACTTCGGGTCCGTGCTGGGATGCAACAGCTCGCCCAGGAATCGGGCCATGCGACCCATCGCATCGGCAGAGAAGAACCGCGCCCATTGCAGGTCGAGCGTGGCAAAGCTCGCCACCCCCAGCACGGCCGCGCCCAGCGCGATCGCGCACGGCGCGCAGCGCAGGCTCCACGCGGGCCGTGGCGGCGGGACGAGCGAAGGCTGGGCACCCGCAGGCAGCGCTGCCTGCGGGTCGCGTCCGGCCGGCGTGCCGGGGTTCATCCGAGCACCCTGCGCAACTGCGAGCTCACCGCGTCGGCCAGCCACACCAGCAGCATGAACACGATCAGCATCGTTGCGACCTCGGCTCCCTCGAACATCTTCATCGAGAGATCCATCTGCTGCCCGAGGCCGCCCGCACCGACGAAGCCCAGCACCGCCGAGGAGCGGATCGCACACTCCCACCGATAGACCGTGTAGCTGGTGAGTTCAGCGGCGTTCTGCGGCAGCAGCCCGTACAGGAAGGCCTGCAGCCGGGAGCTGCCGTTTCGCAGCAGCGCGGTCGTCGCGTGCGCATCGCCGCTTTCGAGAATTTCGCCGTACACCTTGCCCAGCATGCCGGCGTAGGTGAGTGCGATGGCCAGCACGCCCGCGGTCGGGCCCAGGCCCACCACCCGCACGAACACCAGCGCCCAGACCAGCTCGGGCACGCTGCGCAGCACGATCAGCAGCACGCGGATCGCCTGTCGCAACGCGAAGGGCAACATGCCCATGCGTCCGCTCAGCGCCGACACCGACAGCGCCGCAGTCGACAGCAAGGTGAGCGGGATGGCCAGCGCCAGGGCCAATGCGATGCCCGCGGTGGCGATGGCAACCGTTCGCCATGTCTCTCGTGCCACCAGCGCGAGGAACTCGGCGTCGACCTTCGGCGGGAAGAAGTCGGTGATGAAGCGCCCGGTCACCCGAAGGTTGTCGGGCGTGAACAGCACCCACGGCTTGAATTCGCAGGCCACCAGCGCCGGGAAGAGCAGCGCGAGCGCCGCGCAGGTCCAGAACACGCGCCCCAGCCATGCCGGGTCGCGCACTGCAGCCGGATGCAGCGCATTGGCCATCGGGCTCAGCGGAAGCAGAGCGGTACCGGCTGCGCGCCAGCGCTCGACGCAGCATCCGGCTCCGCCGTCCACGCGGCCAGCTCGTGCTCATGCTGCGCGTACAGGCGCGCCAGCCGCTCGCGCGAGACCTCGGCCGCAGGCAGGTCGAAGGCGAGTTCGCCGTTGCGCAGGCCGACGATGCGCGGGAAGCTGGCGAGCGCCACCTCGACCTGATGCAGCGTGGCCACCAGCGTGATCCCCCGCTCGCGCGCGGCGGAGGTCAGCGTGGCGATGGCGCCAGCCGCCCGCGCCGGGTCGAGCGCGGAGAGCGGCTCGTCCACCAGCCACAGGCGCCCCGGCGAGACCAGCGCGCGCGCGAGGCCGACGCGCTGGCGCTCGCCACCGGAGATGCGGTCGACGCGCTCCCACAGCTTCTCGCCGAGATCGAACCGCGCGAGCGCCGCATGCGCTGCCCCGATGCCCGTGGGCAGGATCAGGGAGCGCAACGCCTCGAGCAGCGACTGCCGTGGCAGCCGCGCGGCGAGCACCGCGGTGATCACGCGCTGGCGGGGCGGCAACGGTGGCACCTGCGGGGCAAGGAAGAGCTCGCCACGCAGCGACTGCAGGCTGCGGGTGGGCAACGCCCACGGGTCGCGATCGTCCAGTCGCAGCGCCCCCCCGGAGGGGCGCAACGCGCAGGCGAGCGCGTGCAGCAGGGTGGTCTTGCCCGCCCCCGAGGGGCCGATCACCGCGACCTGCTCGCCGGCGGCTACCGCCAGCGACAGCGGCTTCAGTGCGGGTGGCGCTTCGCGCGATGCCGCGGGGTGTCGGGCCATCAGCGCATCGAGCGCGACGGCCATGCCGGAGGCCATGACCTACTTGATCAGGCCAGCGCTGCGCCCCGCCGTCTCCAGGCCCTTGTAGTTCTCGGCGCGGGTCGGGATGTAGCGCGTGGCGCGATTGAGGGTGAGGACTTCCTTGCCTTCGGGCGTGTCCATGGACAGCGCGAGCAGCGCTTTGGTGATGCGCTCGCGCAGCGCAGCGGGCATGTCGGCATGCACCGACCAGTTGTAGTTGAAGAATGGAGGTGTCGTGTAGAACACGTCGACCCGACTGGTGTCGATCTTCTTCTGCTCGATGAAGCGGCGCCACACGGTGATGTCGAGCGCCGCGGCATCGACCCGGCCGCTGACCACCGACGCGATGGTCGCGTCGTGCGCGCCGGAGTAGGCAATGCGCTTGAAGTCGCGCTCGGGATCGAGGCCCGCCTCGAGGATGAAGTTGCGCGGCATCAGGTGGCCGGACGTCGAGGACTGCGAACCGAAGCTCACCTGGCGGCCCTTCAGGTCGGCCAGCGACTTGATCCCCGAGCCGGTCTGCGCGATGAACACCGAGCGGAACTGTGCATCCTCCTCGCGCTGGGCGATGGGAATGATCCGGCCGCCCGAGCGAAGCTGGGCCTGCACGTGGGTGAACCCGCCGAACCACACCAGGTCGACCTGGCGGTTGACCAGCGCCTCGACCGCCGCCGGGTAGTCGTTGACCGGCGTGAACTCGACCTTCATGCCGAGCGCGCGCTCGAGGTAGCGCACGATCGGGCCGAACTTGCGCACCTGTTCGGTGGCCGCCTCTTCGGGAATGGTGGTGACGCGCAGCACGGATTGCGCCTGCGCAACGGGCGCCCCCGAGCACAGGGCGATCACGAAGGCCACGGCGCAGAGCGCGAGGGCACGCGGTCGATGCAGGATGGACATGGCAACTCCTTCGACGGCCATTGCCCGCTCCGATGCATCGGGGGGCAGGCTGGATGGCTGGGGTCCGGCCCGCACGGGGCACGAGGAAGGTAGTGCGTGCGGCGCCGGATGCGCGCGGTGCGCCCGTCTGCACGATCGGCTACTGCGAAGAGTGTATAGCAATCATTCCCCGCCACCCCGCCCGGGCCGACTCGTGCAGGCCCGGTCAGGGCACGAACGTGACGGGGGTCACGCGCGCGGGCCTGCGTCGGCCCGGCGGTCCTTGCTCCAGAGCACGAGGTGGATCGCCGTCACGGTGACCACCGACACCACCGCCGGCACGGCCAGCGACATCGCCGCCCAGAAGACCGCCTCGCCGACGTACTGGCTGAAATCGCAGGGCGAGGTCTCGCCCAGCCACCCGCCGCACCGCCCCTGATAGGTCGGCAACCCCATCAGAAGCAGGCACAGTCCCACCATCAGCGGCGGAGCGAGGCAGGCGAGCGCGTAACGCAACCACGGCGAGGACGTCGGCCGACGGCGCCGCAGGCCCATGTACAGCAGCGGGCTGATCACCGGTAGGCCCAGGCCCAGCATGAGAACGAGGGTTGTGACCAGGGTCATGAAGTCCATCGTGTGAGTCTCGCATCAATGCCCGCGGATATCCCCGGCGGTGGACCAGTCAATGAGCGCTTGCACGGATGCCGGACCCTGGACGGGCGCCGGCGACGACCGATCGCGCGAGGCGCCGCGGCCCGCGGCCGTCGTTGCTGCAAGACGGCCCGCGCGCGGCTGAGGTAGGCTGACCGTTTCCGCCTCCCGAGCGAGCCTGACCGTGAACTTCGGCTATACCACCCAGACTGCGCTGGTCACCGGCGCGAGCCGCGGCATCGGCCGCGCCACCGCCCGCGGGCTCGCGCTGCAGGGCGTGCGCACCGCCATCGTCGCGCGCCGGCGCGCGCTGCTCGAAGACCTCTCCGCCGAGATCGTCGCCGCAGGCGGCATGCGGCCGGAGATCATCGAGGCCGACCTCTATCCGCACGACGCCGCGGCACGGCTCGCCGCCGAGGCGGTCGAGCGCCTCGGCCGGGTCGACATCATCGTCCACTCCGCCGGTGGCAGCCGTCCGCTGGCCGTGGAGAGCAGCCGCGAGGCCTGGGACGAGGCAATGCTGCTCAACTTCTTCCGCATCCGCGAACTCACCCACGAACTGCTCGCCCCGATGCGCGAGCGCCAGTGGGGCCGCATCGTCACGCTCACCGGCACCTCCGAGCCGCGCGCGGTCAACGCCGCCTTCTCGGCCAAGGCGGCCGTGCACGCGTGGTCGAAGGGACTGTCGCGCGAGGTGGCCCGCGACAACATCACGCTCAACTGCATCCAGCCCGGCCGCATCCGCAGCGAGCAGATCGGCAAGCGCTACCCGACGCTCGCCGACGAACTGGCCTTCGCGAAGGACGAGATCCCGATGGGTCGCTTCGGCGATCCCGAGGAACTCGCCAACCTCGCGATCTTCCTCGCCTCGCCGCTGGCCTCGTACATCACCGGCACCGTCATCCCGGTCGACGGCGGCATGTACCGCTTCGCGTTCTGAGGAGGTCGCGATGGCTCCGGACACGCCTCGCGCCCCGGCCGACGGCCTGCAACCGCCCTGGCCGGGGGCCCGCCGGCGGGGCGATCAGGTGGGCATCCGCTGCGTGTTCATGCGCGCGGGCACCAGTCGCGGGGCGTTCCTTCGCGAGGAAGACCTTCCGCGCGATCCGGCGCTGCGCGAGCGGCTGATCCTCGCGATCTACGGCAGCCCGGACTTCCGCCAGATCGACGGGCTGGGCGGTGCCACCTCGCTCACGAGCAAGGTGGCGATCATCGGCCCGCCCAGCCGCCCGGACGCCGACGTCGACTACACCTTCGGCCAGGTGCGCGTGGACGAGGCCCGGGTGGACTTCCGCGGCAACTGCGGCAACATCTCGGCGGGTATCGGCCCGTTCGCCATCGAGGAGGGGCTGGTGGCTGCGACCGAGGGCATCTCCCGGGTGCGCATCCATCTGGTCAACTCAGGCGCGCTGCTGGTGGCCGAGGTGCCCGTGATGTCCGACGGCCTGTGCCCGGTGGCGGGCGACGCGGTGGTCGCCGGCGTGCCGGGTAGCGGCGCGCCGATCATCCTCGACTGGGCCGATGTCGGAGGCACGCTCGGCCGCGGCCTGCTGCCAACCGGACGGCCGCGCGAAGTCCTGGAGACCGCGATCGGCCGCGTCGAGGTCTCGATCGTCGACGCCGGCAATGTCACCGCCTTCGTGCGCCCCTCGGTGTTCGGTTTGAGCGGACCAGCGCTGCCGGCCCACCGCATGGACCGCGACCTGCTCGATCGCATCGAGGCCGTCCGCGGCGCGGTGGCGCTGCGGCTGGGCATGGTCGAGGCCGCCGATCGCGCCCAGTCGGTCACGCCCACGATCCCGAAGCTCTACATCGTCGACCCGCCCGCGGACTACCTCGACGCCGCCGGACGCGCCGTGCGCGGCGCCGACATCGACCTGATCGGCCGCGGCATGAGCATGGGCACCCCGCACCAGGCCTATGCCGGCACCGTCGCCGTGGCCACCGGCGCGGCGGTCGGCATCCCGGGCACGCTGGTGCACGAGGTCGCGCGCGCGCCCTGCCGCGAAGGCGGGCGGCTGCGCATCGGTCATCCGACCGGCATCCTCGAGATGGACGCCAAGGTCGATCGCGGCCCCGAGGGCTTCAGGCTCGCGCGATCGGCCGTCATGCGAACCGCGCGACGCATCATGGACGGCACGGTGTACGTGTCCTCGCGCCGGCTGGCCTGAGGGCGTGCATGCCGCATGCCTCGTCCGGCCCTCCGCCTGCCACCCTCCGCCCCCCGCGCTTCGCGTCGGCCCCGTCACCTCGAGCCGTATGCAGCGCCGTGTGGCGCACGCCTCGTGGCGCACGAAGCACTCGACCGCATCCCCCTCCGCACCGCACGCGTCTTCGTAACCCGAGCCCGTACCCATCCCCACGTCCTCGCCTGCGGCCGCGCCGAGAGCCGCGATCCGGCGCCCGCCCCCGACACCACCCCTGAAGGAACATCGATGCCCGCCGCACCCCGCGCCCCGCTCCTTCTGCTCGCACTCGCGCTGGCCACCGCGGCCTGGGCCCAGGCTGAATGGCCCGTCAAGCCGCTGCGGCTGGTGATCCCGGTCGCGCCGGGCGGCGGAACCGACTTCCTCGGGCGCATGCTCGCCCAGAAGATGGCCGAGAACCTCGGCCAGCCGGTGCTGGTGGACAACCGCAGCGGCGCGGGCGGCAGCATCGGCTCGGTCACCGTCGCGCGCGCCGCGCCCGACGGCTACACGCTGCTGCTCGGCTATACGGCCTCGCACGGCATCAACCCGGCGCTCTCCCGCCTCCCCTACGACCCGGCGACCGACTTCTCGCAGGTCTCGCTGATCGCCAGCGCGCCCAACGTGCTGGTGGTGCATCCCGGCATCCCGGCCAAGTCGGTGCAGGAACTGATCACCCATGCGAAGGGCCGGCGCGAGCCGCTGCGCTACGCCTCCGCCGGCGTGGGCAGCGCACCGCACATGTCGGGGGAGATGTTCAACAGCATGGCAGGCACCACCTTCGTGCACGTGCCCTACAAGGGCAACGGCCCGGCGCTCAACGACGTGCTGGGGGGGCATGTCGACCTCATCTTCGCGGCGCTGCCGGCCGCCATGCAGCATGGCCGCAGCGGCCGGCTGCGGATGCTGGCGGTGACCGGACTGCGCCGGGCTCCGCAGGTACCCGACCTGCCCACCGTGCACGAGTCCGGGCTGAAGGGCTTCAACACCGACCAGTGGTACGGCGTGCTGCTGCCCGCGCGCGCGACGCCCACGCTCGTGGCGCGCCTGCATCGCGAGGTGCTCGCGGTGGTGAAGTCCGCCGACTTCGTCGAGAAGGCCCAGGGCCAGGGCTTCGACGTGATCGGCAGCACGCCCGAGGCGTTCCGCGCGCACATCGTCGCCGAAGTGGCGAAATGGAAGCGGCTGGTGGCCGAGGTCGGCATCCGCGGCGAGTAGCGGCGGCGCGCGCGTGGAGGAGTCGCAGCCGACCGTCCGCAGGGTGCGCGACTGCCTGCGAGACACGCAGCGAGTCGCTACGACGCCGGCTCCCGGCCACTGGTCCGACCGCCCTCGCCTGCCGCCGCCCTGACCCCGCGGGAGCGGGCTCGACGACCGGGATTGCCGATACGGGATGTGCCGAGCAGGATATCGATGAAGGCCCGTGCGGCCGGGGAGCGTTCGCGCGATCGATGCGTGAGGAGATCGATGCGGCGAGTCACGGAAGGCTGCGTGAGACCGATGCGCTGCACCCGGCGAATCGGCAGTTGCGACACCGCGTACTCGGGCACGACCGCCACCCCCAGCCCGGCCTCCACCATCGACACGATGGTCAGCCAGTAGGCCGCCTCCAGTGCGGGCTGGAATCGCTCGCCCGTCGCCGACTCGAAGGTGGCCTCGATCAGCGCGCGCGTGCTGCTGTCGCGCGAGGGCGCGATCACCGGCTGCTCGAGCAGTACTCGCCAGGGGCGACTGCGGTGCCGGGCCAGCGGGTCCCCACGGGGCGCGATCAGGATCAGCCGGTCCTCGAGCAGCGGCCACGACTCGAGTTCAGGCTCCGGGCGCGGCATCGCCCCGACCACCAGGTCCACCTCGCCGCTGCGCAGGCGGCTTGCGAGCAG
>CAIKXV010000024.1 GCA_903831455.1 uncultured Pseudomonadota bacterium
GATCGCGCGCCTGGCCGGGCGGGGCGGGCTCGAGCGCCTGCTCGCGCCCGAACCCGGCGACCGGCACGGGCTCGACTGGCTGGACGTCGAGCGCCCCGATGCGGATCCGGTCCGCCTGCCTGCCGGTGCGCTGCCCGGGCAGTCGCAGCCGCTGTGGGTGGCCGGCTGCACGCTGGAGGGCGTGCGGCGAGGGGCAGCGCGGATGAGTCGCGGCGAGGGGCTGTGGGAGGCCGACGGGCGCCTGTACGTCGTCGACACCGCGGCCGGACTCGGTCCGGACGGGCTTCCGGGGCGGGGGCTGGGCGCGGTCTGGGAACTCGATCTCGCGCAGCAGACCCTGCACTGCATCTTCGCCACGCCGCCAGGGACGCCGGGCGTGGGCAACCACGTCGACAACCTCACCGTGAGTCCGCGCGGAGGGATCGTCGCCTTCGAGGATGGCGGCACCCATCGCGGGGAGGACCGGGAGGTGGGTACCCGCATCCTCGGCATCGTGCCGGGTGCCGGCAGCTACGCGCTCGCGGAGAACCACCTTACTGCCGCCGTCCTCGCCGCGGCCCGCGCGCAGGGCAAGCAGGTCTCCGCCGCTGCCGTCTCCCGCGGGGCGCTGGACGCCGAGTTCTGCGGCGGCTGCTTCTCTCCGGATGGCAGGGTGCTGTTCGTGAACCTGTACAGCCCGGGCATCACGCTGGCGATCAGCGGCCCGTGGCCTGCCGGCCCGATCTGACCGGCGTCGCGCTCCAGGCCGGTCGCGCGCGGCCTGCCCGCCGGGCGCAATCGCGATCGCAGCCAGGGTCGGGGTGCCCGGCCGATGCCGTCGCGGGCGCCGCGACCGGCGGGATCAGCGCAGCGTGGCCGCGCGCTCGCGTGCGCTCGCCAGCGACGTGCACAGGTTGTCGCGACCGAGCGTGTCGGCGAATCCGGCGCGATCGAACAGCGAGAGCGGCTGCTCGTTCGCGCCGGCGACCAGCAGGTGCTTGCCGGCGCGTGCCAGCCGGCGCTGCAGCGTCGCCAGGGTCTCGAGCCCCGTGGTGTCGATGTTGATGAGCTTGCCCAGGTCGAGCACCACCACGCGGCAGGGGTCGGCTGGCTCGGCCAGCGCCAGCAGCGGCTCGAGCTTGTTGGCCGCGCCGAAGAACAGCGAGCCGAATACCTCGTACGAGCGTACGCGAGGCGCGTCCTGCGAGGCGACCTCGCGCACCACGGTCAGGCCCGACACGCGGGTGATGAAGAAGATCCCGGCGAGGACCAGGCCGACCTCGACCGCCACCGTGAGATCGAACACCACGGTGAGCACGAAGGTCACGAGCAGAACCGCCTGGTAGTTGAACCGGTAGCGGCGCAGTTCCCGCAGCTCGCCCCACTCGGCCATGTTCCAGGCCACGACCAGCAGGATGGCCGAGAGCACGGTGAGGGGCACGTGCCTCGCCACCGGTGCCGCGACCATGAGGATGGCCAGCAGCGTCAGCGCATGCACGATGCCGGCGATCGGCGAGCGGCCCCCCATGCGCACGTTGGTGCTGGTGCGGGCGATGGCCCCGGTCGCGCAGAATCCGCCGAACAGCGGCGCGGCGATGTTCGCGAGACCCTGTGCGACCAGTTCCTGGTTGGGGTCGTGGCGATCGTCGATCATCGAATCGGCCACCGTGGCCGAGAGCAGCGACTCGATCGCCCCGAGCAGCGCGATCGTGAAGGCGGGCGCGACCAGCGGACCCAGCCCGCTCCAGCTGATCTCCGGCCAGCTGAAGGCGGGCAGTCCCGTCGGGATGCCGCCGAAGCGGGTGCCGATCGTCTCCACGTCGAGGGCCAGCAGCCAGGCGGCGAGCGTGCCGACCACCAGGGCCACGACCGGACTGGGCAGCGCCTTCCATCGCCGGGGCCAGAGCGCGATCAGCAGCACGCAGGCTGCACCCAGTGCGATGCTTTGGGCATTGGCCGAGGGCAGGGCGTTCCACAGGGCCGCGAGTCGCGCGAAGAACTCGGAGGGCAACTGCTCGATCGACAGGCCGAGGAACTCCTTGACCTGCGAGAGCAGGATCAGCACGGCGATGCCCTTGGTGAAGCCGCTCACCACCGATACCGGGATGAAGCGTATCCAGCTGCCCAGTCCGAGCAGCCCCATGGCGAGCAGCATCACGCCCGCCATCAGCGTGCACACCAGGAGGTTGGCCACGCCATGCTCGAGCACGATCGCGTAGACGATCACGATGAAGGCGCCGGTCGGCCCGCCGATCTGGACGCGCGAGCCGCCCAGCGCCGAGATGATCAGGCCGGCGACCACCGCCGTGAAGATGCCCGCCTCGGGCGGGAGCCCGCTGGCAATCGCGAAGGCCATCGCCAGCGGCAGCGCGAGCACGCCGACGGTGATGCCTGCGGTCAGGTCGGTGGCGAAGCGCCGGGCGTCGTAATCGCGCAGGCTGTCGAGCAGGCGCGGACGGAACGAATACCCGCTCCTCATCGCGGGTCCCCTTCCGCGCGAGGCGGACGGCTCGACGCGCGGGCCAGGTCGCGCCGGACGGCTGCGGGGGGGGCGCGCACCGGCATCGGGCTCAGCGCCCCGGCGCCCGATCCGGGCCGATCGCGTGCACTCGGGCCTACTTGACCTTCATGCCGGGCTGCGCGCCGGCATCGGGTGACAGCAGGAAGATGCCCGGGCCCTCGCCGCTGGCGGCGAGCACCATGCCCTCGGACATGCCGAACTTCATCTTGCGCGGGGCGAGGTTGGCGACCATCACGGTGAGTCGACCGACGAGCGACTCGGGCGCGTAGGCCGACTTGATGCCTGCGAACACGGTTCGCTGCTCTGCGCCCAGGTCGAGCACCAGGCGCACGAGCCGGTCGGCACCCTCGACCGCGTGGGCCTCGGCGATCCGCGCGATGCGAAGGTCGATGCGCGCGAAATCCTCGATCCCGATCACCGTCGGCGCGGCCGGTTGCACGGCGCCGGCGGGGGCAGGGTTCGCGGCGGCGGCGGGTGCGGACGCGCCGCCTGCCGGCGTGGCCGGCGCGCTCTTCAGGGTGTCCTTGTTGGCGTTCACGAGGGCCTCGATCTGACGGGGGTCGATCCGCTGCATCAGGTGGCGATAGGGGCGGATCGGATGGCCGGCGGGCAGCGGCTGCGAGAGATGCGCCCATTCGAGCGGGGCGATCCCGAGGAAGGACTCGACCTCCGCGGCCAGCCCGGGCAGCACCGGCTTGAGGTAGAGCGTGAGCAGGCGGAAGCCTTCCACGGCCGCCGTGCAGACGACCTGCAGGCGCTCGTCGGTGCCCTGGGCGCGGGCGAGTTCCCAGGGTTTCTCGCGGTCCACGTACTGGTTGGCGAGATCGGCGAGCTGCATCACCTCGCGCATCGCACGGCCGAACTCGCGCGCGTCGTAGTGGCGGGCGATCGACTCGCCGGCCTCGCGCATCACGGCGAGCAGCGCAGCCTCGGGACCGTCGCCCGGGAGCGCGGCGAGCCGACCCTCGAACCGCTTGCCGAGGAAGCCGGCGCAGCGGCTGGCGATGTTCACGTACTTGCCGACGAGGTCGCTGTTCACGCGGGCGCAGAAGTCATCGAGGTTGAGGTCGATATCCTCCAGCGTGGCGTTGAGCTTGGCCGCGTAGTAGTAGCGCAGCCAGTGCGGATCCAGCCCCTGGTCGAGGTAGCTGCGCGCGGTGATGAAGGTGCCGCGCGACTTCGACATCTTCTCGCCGTTGACGGTGAGGAAGCCGTGTGCGTGGATGCGCGTGGGCGTGCGGTAGCCGGAATAGCGCAGCATGGCCGGCCAGAACAGCGCGTGGAAATACAGGATGTCCTTGCCGATGAAGTGCACGAGTTCGGTGTCGCCGCCGGGGCGCAGGAAGGCGTCGGTCTCGATCGGCTGGCCTGCGGCCGCGCGGTGCGCGGCATGCGCGAGGAAGCTCGCGAAGTAGCCCACCGGTGCATCCAGCCAGACGTAGAAGAACTTGCGGCCTTCGCTGCCCGGGATCTCGAAGCCGAAGTAGGGCGCGTCGCGCGAGATGTCCCAGTCGGCGAGCTTCGGCTCGCCGGCCTCGCCCAGCCATTCCCGCATCTTGTTGGCGGCCTCGGCCTGCAGGCGTCCCTCCGATTGCGTGAACTCGCGCAGGAAGGCTTCGCAGCGCGGATCGGACAGCCGGAAGAAATGATGTTCCGAACTGCGCCGCTCGGGCGTGGCGCCGGTGAGCGTGGAATAGGGCTCGACCAGGTCGGTGGGTGCGTAGGTTGCGCCGCAGGACTCGCAGGAGTCGCCGTACTGGTCGGGCGCCGCGCAGCGCGGGCAGCGGCCGCGGATGTAGCGGTCGGGCAGGAAGATCCCTCGCACCGGGTCGTAGAACTGCTCGACCGGGCGGCGGTCGATCAGTCCGGCCGCATCGAGGCGCCGGTAGATGTCCTCGCACAGCGCTCGGTTGTCCGGCGAGTGGGTGGAGTGGTAGTGGTCGAAGCCAACCCTGAAGTCGTCGAAGTCCCTGCGATGTTCGAGCCAGACGCGATCGACCAGCGCCTCCGGGGTGATGCCCTCGGACTCGGCGCGCAGCATCACCGGGGTGCCGTGGGTGTCGTCCGCGCCGACGTAGTGCACTTCGTGCCCGCGCATGCGCTGGAACCGCACCCAGACGTCGGTCTGGATGTATTCGACGAGGTGGCCGAGATGGATGCTGCCGTTCGCGTAGGGCAGGGCCGAGGTCACCAGCAGGCGGCGATGGTCGGGCGCGGGCACGCCGGGGGTGGGGGCGCTCATGGTCGCTCGGAGTCTAGCAGACCCCCCCTCGCCGGTAGCGGCCGAGGCCTGCGAAGACACCGCCGCCCCGGCGCGCCTGCGCGGGCGCCCGCGGGTATCATCGCCAGCCTCTCAGGGACGCGGGGCGAGGCGGATGATGGCGATCACGGAACAGGCGGTGAGGTCGGCGCTGGCCGGCCTGCTCGACCCGGTCACCGGCAAGGATTACGTGGCGGGCAAGTCGGTGCGCGCGGTGCAGGTCGACGGCGGGCGCATCGCCGTCGAGATCGCGCTGGGATACCCCGGGCGCGGCGTGTGGGACACGGTCCGCGAACAGGTCGAATCCGCGCTGCGGGCGCTGCCCGGCGCGGGCGAGGTCAGCGTCAAGGTGTCGAGCAGCATCGTCGCCCATGCCGTGCAGCGCGGCGTCAAGCGGGTGCCCGGCGTGAAGAACATCATCGCGGTGGCCTCGGGCAAGGGCGGCGTGGGCAAGTCGACCACGGCGGTCAACCTCGCGCTCGCGCTGGCCGCCGAGGGCGCGTCGGTCGGCATCCTCGATGCCGACATCTACGGCCCGTCGCAGCCGACCATGCTGGGCATCTCCGGCAAGCCCGAGTCGACCGACGGCAAGTCGATCGAGCCGATGGAGGGCCATGGCCTGCAGGCGATGTCGATCGGCCTGCTGATCGACCAGGAGACGCCGATGGTCTGGCGCGGCCCGATGGTCACGCAGGCCCTGCAGCAACTGCTCAACGAGACCCGTTGGCGCGACCTCGACTACCTGGTGATCGACCTGCCCCCGGGCACGGGCGACATCCAGTTGACGCTGTCGCAGCAGGTGCCGGTGACCGGCGCGGTGATCGTCACCACGCCGCAGGACATCGCGCTGCTCGACGCGCGGCGCGGGCTGCAGATGTTCCGCAAGGTCAACATCCCGATCCTGGGCATCGTCGAGAACATGAGCACGCACATCTGCTCGCAGTGCGGCCACGAGGAGCACGTGTTCGGGGCCGGAGGCGGCGAGCGCATGGCCTCGGACTACGGCGTCGACCTCCTGGGCAGCCTGCCGCTGGACATCCGCATCCGCCAGGAGGCCGACTCGGGCCGCCCCACGGTGATCGCCGATCCGGACGGGCGCATCGCGGGCATCTACCGCGCGATCGCCCGCCAGGTGGCGGTGCGCATCGCCGATCTGCAGCGCGACCACAGTTCCGCCTTCCCGAAGATCGTGATCAAGGGCGGCTGAGCGCCGCCGCCCGGCATTGTCGGCACCCGCGCCCTCGCTTACCATCCGCCGCGGGCATGGGCCGCAACGGCGGTTGCACGGGGGACGGGCCGCCCCGCCACGGAGATCGAGATGAGCATCAAGTCCGACCGCTGGATCCGGCGCATGGCGCAGGAGCACGGGATGATCGACCCGTTCGAGCCGGGCCAGGTCAAGCAGGTCGACGGCCGGCGCATCGTCTCCTACGGGACGTCGAGTTACGGCTACGACGTTCGCTGCTCGGACGAGTTCAAGCTGTTCACCAACCTGAACACGACGATCGTCGACCCGAAGAACTTCGACCCGGACTCCTTCGTCGACCTGAAGTCCGACGTGTGCATCATCCCGCCGAATTCCTTCGCGCTCGCGCGTACCGTCGAGCGCTTCCGCATCCCGCGCAACGTGCTGACCGTCTGTCTCGGAAAGTCCACCTACGCGCGCTGCGGGATCATCGTCAACGTCACGCCGCTCGAGCCGGAATGGGAAGGCTACGTGACGCTCGAGTTCTCCAACACCACGCCGCTGCCCGCCAAGATCTACGCGAACGAAGGCGTGGCGCAGATGATCTTCTTCGAGAGTGCCCCCGACGACGTGTGCGAGACGTCCTATCGGGATCGTGGCGGCAAGTACCAGGGGCAGTCCGGGGTGGTGCTGCCCCGCATCTAGGGCCGGACCTACGGCCGGCAGCGAGGACAAGGCGATGAAATTCCGCTTCCCGGTCGTGATCATCGACGAGGACTTCCGGTCCGAGAACGCCTCCGGGCTCGGCATCCGCGCGCTCGCGAAGGCCATCGAGGACGAGGGCTTCGAGGTGCTGCCGGCCACCAGTTACGGCGACCTGTCCTCGTTCGCGCAGCAGCAGTCGCGCGCCTCGGCCTTCATCCTGTCGATCGACGACGAGGAATTCACGCCCGGGCCCGAACTCGATCCTGCGGTGCTCAACCTGCGCCACTTCATCCGCGAGATCCGCTTCCGCAACGCCGACATCCCGATCTTCCTGTACGGCGAGACGCGGACGACGCAGC
>CAIKXV010000025.1 GCA_903831455.1 uncultured Pseudomonadota bacterium
AAGCCCCGTCCCGCCCGCCGCAGGCGCGCGGGACGGGGCGGCGCCACACCCCTCACGCGCCGGCAGTCTCCCGCCGCCAGAGCGCGGCCCACGCACCCCCGCTCGCGAGCAGCCGATCGGGAGGCCCCTGCTCCACGACGCGGCCGGCCTCGAACACCACCACGTGGTCGGCGCGCGCGGCGTCGGTCATGCGGTGCGTCACCAGCAGCACGGTGCGCCCGCCACCGGCCTGGCGAATCGTCGCCATCACCGCCTCGGCCGTCGGTGGGTCGAGCGCGCTGACCGGCTCGTCGAGCGCAAGCAGGCGAGGGCCGCGCAGCAGCGCGCGCGCGATCGCGAGCCTCTGCCGCTGGCCACCGGAGCAGGTATCCCCGGCCACCATCGTGTCGTACCCCGCAGGCAGGCTGTCGATCCAGGCGTCGATGCCCGCCGCGCGTGCAGCCTCTCGCAACGCCGCGGCGTCGGCCTCCGGGCAGCCGGCGCGCAGGTTCTCGGCGATCGTCGCGTGGAACAGCAGGCTGTCCTGGAAAACCACCGAGGTCTGCTGCCAGTAGGCCTGTCGCGACAGCGTGGCGAGGTCCCGCCCGCCCAGCAGTATCCGCCCCTCGCGCGGACGCTGCAGACCCAGCGCGAGCGCGAGCGCAGTACTCTTGCCCGAGCCGCTCCCGCCGACCAGCGCGGTGACTGCGCCCGCGGGAATGACCAGGTTCGCCTGCACGAGCGCGTCGCGGGTCTCGCCCTCGTGGCGGAAGCTCACGGCCTCGAACACCAGCCCTGCGCCCGCATCGGGCGGCGGCCCGCGCAAGGCCTCCGGAGGATCGGCCGGCTCGCGCGGCAGGCAAGTCAACTCGGCGATGCGCCGCAGGCCGGCCGAGGCGCCGATCAGCCCGGGGATCGACGTGGTCAGGCTGTAGGTATGCGAGGCGAGGCTCGAGAACAGGAGGTAGAAGGCCACCAGCCCGCCGGGCGTCATCTCCCCATGCACCACCAGCACGCTGCCCGCGGCGACGATCGCCAGTTCGACCAGTTCGATCGCGATCCACGGCACCCGGTGGCTGAAATACGAGTAGACGTTGTAGCGGGAGGAGGCTTCCGTGATCCGCGCGTTGTGCGCATCGAAGCGTGCCCGCGCGGTATCCGCCATGCCGAAGACGCGCAGCACCACCTGGTTCGCGAGGTTCTCCTGGAGATAAGTCGCGAGACGGCCGATGGCTGTCTTCGCGGCATAGCTCTCCGCCGCCGCGCGCGGGGTCAGGAAGCGGGGCCCGATCAGTGCGAGCGGCATCAAGGCCAGCCCCAGCAGCGCGAGGCGCCAGTCGGTCCACAGCAGCATCGCCGAGGAGATCACCACGCCGCACAGCGCGGCCGCGATGTAGCCCAGCGACCAGAGCGCGGGCTCGACGCTGCCGGCGTCCGAGGTCACCCGTGTCACGAGATCCCCGTGCACCGAGGTACGAACCCGCGACAAAGGCAGGTGCTGCACGTGCTCGTAGAGATCCGCGCGAACCCGTGCCGGAATGCGGGCGCACAGCCTCGCATGCAGGAACTCGTGGCCGAGCGCGGCGGCACCCGACACGATCGCGGCGATCGCGAGTCCCACCAGGATCATCACGAGCAGCGGCACGTCGGTCTTCAGGATGGCGTCGTCGATCAGGATCCCGAACGCCTTGCGCTGGCCCAGCTGCAACCCGAGTTCGATCGCGATGAGCACGCCGATCACCGCGAAGGTGCCGCGATGGGGCACCAGCAGTGGTCCCAGCCGCCGCGAGAGATCCACCAGCCACGAGAACCCGCGCGGCTCCTCGGCGTCCGGCGATGCCGACGCGCCGCCCTGCCCTTCCGGAGCGGGCGAAGGCGCGCTCATTCGCGCGCTCCGGCGAGCGTGTCCGCACCCCGGGCACCGATCGCGCCGCGCGCCGATCCGCGCGCACGATGCGCCGGCCCCGGCAATCGCGCCCGGGGCGGGGCCGATGTGCCGATGGCGCCGCAGCGATCCCGGCAGGCGGAATGCGCGGGCACGCGGTACCCGCGCGCGGGAACGGTGGGCAGGATGCGGTCGATCACGGCCAGGCGGTCAGGGATGGAACAGGTACAGGCGGTAGCCGACCGGGCGCAGGTCGGTGGTGTCCAGCGTGAGACGGATGGAAAACTCCTCGCCCGCGCGCACGCCGGACTCGGGATCGGCGCCCAGCGCCATGTACTGGACGGGGAGCAGCACGCGGCGCGCGACCGGGCGCTCCTGCCCATCGGTCAACGTGAGTTCGATCGCCGGCAGCGCCACGCGTCGATCGCCCCGGTTGCGGATCGTTCCCACCAGCTGGATCAGCTGGGGGCGGGCCGCGTCCAGCGCCAGCAGGTCGGAGGACTCGATCGAAAGGTCGCGCGACTCGCGCGGCAACCCCACCCGACATCCGGCCGCCCGGCAGATCGCCTCGAGCAGCGGCCGCAGCGCCGGATTGCGCGACGCGATCTCGGCACGCCACGCGACCGCGGCCTGCAACGCCAGCGTGGCCGAGAGCAGTGCGGCCACCAGCCACCAGGTCGCGGCATGGCGGTGTACCCGCCGCAACAGCAGGCCGACGAGCACCGCGGCGAGCGCAAGCGTGACCGCCAGCGGAGGCTGCGAGGGCAGCCCGTCGGCGAGAGGACCCGGCAGGCGATCGGCGAACATCCAGGCCGCCAGCAGCGCACCCAGCAGCATGGCCGCCGCCAGCAGGACGGCGCGCATCGGCAGCCCGCTCGCGCGTTCGGCCGACGCGGCGGCCGTCCCCGCCGTGTCCCCGAGGCCGGACGCCGGGGTGTCTGTACCGCGTCCCGTCGAGACCGGGTCGGGCATCAACGCCGAGGCGGCGGGCGCGACATCCCTTTCCGATGGCGCCGCTGTCGCCGATGCAGCTGACGCCGGCACGGGCTGCGGACGGGGCGGCACACCCGACTCGACCGCGCGGGCCTCGGGGCCGGCGACTTGCGCGCCGTCGATGGCCGGCGCGGGCGCGGACGAGTCCATTGCAGCCGGCATCGCGGCGGCCGGGGCGGACGGGGCCGCGAAGGGCTGCCCCGTGGCTGGCGACCCGGGCACCGGTCCCGGGGGCTCATCGCGCGGGCCGTCCGGCAACCCGAAGCCGGGCTCCGGCGCGATCGGCGCGACAGGTGCTGCAGATGCAGGCTCGGGCTCGCGCGGCGCCGACCGGACCGTCTTCGCGGCCCCGATCGCAGGCGCGGGCGGCGGCGCGCCCGGTTCGGCCGGATCCGCGTGGACCGCGGCACTTCGGCTCGGGTCGTCCGGAACATCCACCGGCCGATCGGGGGACCCGTCGACGGGAACGCGGTTCGGGTCGTGGTCGCCGGGGCGGCGGCGCTCGACGCCGAGGTCCATGGACGCTCGCGCCGTCCCGAGGGGGAGCGTCACCTCGGCGCCGTCGCCGACCGTCGATGCGGTCGCCGGAGTCGCGTCCCCGCCGGCGTCCAGGGCGGTGGCATCGGCCATCGACAGGTCGATCGCTGGCGCCGGGGATGGCGCCGCCCGAGCGGTCGGGGCGGGTGCCATCTCCGCCCGGGGCGGACGCAACGCGGTATCCGGCACAGTGGTCAGCATCGGGAAGGCGTCGAACACCTGGCCGCACTGCCCGCATCGCACCTGGCCGCCGTGGGCCTGCAACTGGGCGACGTTCACCCTGAACAGGGTGCCGCATCCGGCATGGGTACAGCGGGTGACCAGCGCCATGGCAGGTCAGTCGATCCGGGGGCCGGCGAGCAGCGCCCACCCTTCGTCCACCGCCGCCACCTCGAGCCGCGCCCACGGCGCGTAGGCCTGCGCGACGGACTCCGCCTGGGCCTCGAGCAGCCCGGCCAGCGCGATCCACCCGCCGCGGCCCACCCGCGGCCCCAGCAGCGGTGCCATCGCGAGCAACGGCCGCGCGAGGATGTTCGCGACCACCCCTTCGTATTCGTCGACCGGTTCGTCGCCCGGCAGATGGAACTCGGTTCGATCGTCAACGCAGTTGAGCTGCGCATTCGCCCGCGCGGTGCGAACGGCCTCGGGGTCGATGTCCACGCCCACCGCCCGCGCGGCACCGAGTCGCGCTGCCCCGATCGCGAGCACGCCGGAGCCGCAGCCGTAGTCGAGTACCCGTGCGCCCGGGCGGATGTGCTCGGCGAGATGGCGCAGGCACAGCCGCGTGGTCGGATGGGAGCCCGAGCCGAAGGCGCGACCCGGATCGATGCGCAGGCTGATCGCCGAGGCATCGGGTGGCTCGTGCCAGCTCGGCACGATCCACAGGCCGGGCGACACCTGCATCGGAACGAACTCGCGCTGGGTCAGCGCCACCCAGTCCTCGTCGGGCACGCGGGTCATCGACCACGGGGGCGCAGGCTCCACGCCGGACCGGGCCAGCAGTCCGGGCAGGATCCGTTCGGCCAGCGCCCGATCGGGGAAGAGTGCGGTGAGCCGGGCACGCTCCCAGCGAATCGGTCGCGGGGCGTCGTCCCAGTGACCCGGCTCGTCGAACACCGCCTGCTCGGCCGGGGTGCCCGCGTGGGCGTCGCTCACGTCGACCGCGAGCGCGCCCTCGTCGAGCAGGGTGTCGCCGAGCCGATCGGCCTGCTCGGGTGCAAGTTCGAGGGTGACGGCTGTCAGCGGCATCGGGGTCGGGCTCCGGCCGGCCGCATGACCGGCGATGGCGCGAGTGTATCGCGGCGCGCGCGAACGCCCGCCCCGTCCGACCTCGCCCGGTCAGTCGGCCTTGCGGCGCTGGGCGACCATCTGCTC
The DNA here is from genome assembly GCA_903831455.1 of uncultured Pseudomonadota bacterium. Classification (GTDB taxonomy): domain Bacteria; phylum Pseudomonadota; class Gammaproteobacteria; order Burkholderiales; family CAIKXV01; genus CAIKXV01. Next base: position 4,769 of record CAIKXV010000025.1, read on the forward strand.
GAGGTAGTGGATGTTCGCACCACCCTTCGTGAAGTGGGTATCCAGCATCAGTTCGCGATGCAGCGGCAGGTTCGTGCGGATGCCCTCGACCACCATCTCGGAGAGTGCGCTGCGCATGCGCGCGATCGCCTGGTCGCGGGTGTCGCCATGGGCGATCACCTTGCCGACCAGCGAGTCGTAGTGCGGCGGGACCACGTAGTGGTGGTACACGTGCGAGTCGACCCGGATCCCGGGCCCGCCGGGCGGATGGTAGGACTCGATCCGCCCCGGAGAAGGAACGAAGGTGAGCGGGTCCTCGGCATTGATCCGGCACTCGATGGCGTGACCGCGGAAGGCGATGTCGCGCTGGCGCATCGGCAGCTTCTCGCCGGCGGCGATGCGGATCTGCATCTGCACGATGTCCACGCCGGTGATCGCCTCCGAGACCGGATGCTCCACCTGCACGCGGGTGTTCATCTCGATGAAGTAGAACTGCCCGTCCTGGTAGAGGAACTCGAAGGTGCCTGCGCCGCGGTAGCGGATCCGCTTGCAGGCCTCGACGCAGCGATCGAACACCCGCGTCTTCGCGCGCTCGGGGATCAGCGGCGCCGGCGCCTCCTCGATGATCTTCTGGTGCCGTCGCTGCATCGAGCAGTCGCGATCGCCCAGGTGCACGGTGTTGCCGTACTCGTCGGACAGGACCTGGACCTCGACATGGCGAGGGTGTTCGAGGAACTTCTCGAGGTACACATCCTCCAGCCCGAACGCAGCCTTGGCCTCGGCCCGGGTCATGGCCACCGCATTGGGCAGCGCCGCCTCGGTATGCACCACGCGCATGCCGCGCCCGCCCCCGCCCCCGGCGGCCTTGATGATCACCGGATAGCCGACCGAACGCGCGATCTTCACGATTTCCGCCGGATCGGCGGGCAATGCGCCCTCGGAACCCGGCACCAGCGGCACGCCGGCCTTGCTCATGGCGGCCTTGGCATTGACCTTGTCCCCCATCAGCCGGATCGTGTCCGGACGAGGGCCGATGAACACGAAGCCGCTCTGCTCCACCCGCTCGGCGAAGTCGGCGTTCTCGGACAGGAAGCCGTAGCCGGGGTGGATCGCCTCGGCATCCGTGACCTCGGCCGCGCTGATGATGGCCGGGATGTTCAGGTAGGACTGCCCGGGCGCCGCCGGGCCGATGCAGACCGACTCGTCGGCCAGGCGCACGTACTTGGCGCCGGCATCCGCCTCGGAGTGGACGGCGACGGTCTTGATGCCCAGTTCCCGGCAGGCCCGCTGGATGCGCAGCGCGATCTCGCCACGGTTGGCGATCAGGATCTTCTCGAACATCGGGGTCAGCCGATGATGAACAGGGGCTCGCCGTACTCGACCGGCTGCCCGTTCTCGACGAGGATGGCCTTGATCGTGCCGGCGGCATCCGACTCGATCTCGTTCATGAGCTTCATCGCCTCGATGATGCACAGCGTCTCGCCGACCGCCACGGTCTGGCCGACATCGACCAGCGCCTTGCCGCCGGGCGAACTCGATCGATAGAACGTACCCACCATCGGCGACTTCACGACATGGCCTTCGGGCGCCGCGGGGACGCCGGCCGCAGCCGGGGCCGGCGCCGCGGGGGCCACCGGGGCAGCCACTGCCGGCGCCGGCGCGGCGGCGATCATCGGCATCGGGGCCATCGCACCGGGCAGGGTGCGCGCGATCCGCACCTTTTCCTCGCCCTCGGTGATCTCGAGTTCCGCGATGCCGGACTCCTCGACCAGGTCGATCAGCTTCTTCAGCTTGCGCAGATCCATCGGCAATCCTTGTCTGGGGGCGGACGCGCGTGCCGCCGTGAAGGGCAATCGCTCAGCGGCGGGAGCGGCGCGACGCAGCCGGGGCTTGCACGCCGGGGCGCAGGCGCCCGATCGCGTGCTCCAGAGCGGCCGCATAGCTGCCGGGTCCCAGCCCGGAGATCACGCCGACCGCGATATCGCTGAGGTAGGACTGATGCCGGAACGGCTCGCGCGCGAACACGTTCGACAGGTGCACCTCGATGAAGGGAACCGCCACCCCGGACAGTGCGTCGCGCAGCGCGACGCTGGTGTGGGTGTACGCGCCGGCATTCAGGACGATGAAGCCGACCCGATCGCGCCCCGCCTGCTGGATCCGGTCGACCAGTTCGCCCTCGTGGTTGCTCTGGAAACAGGTGACCGACACCCCGGCCGCCCGGCCGCGCGCAACCAGCGCCCGATCGATTTCGGGCAGGGTGGTTCGGCCGTAGATCGAAGGCTCGCGGGTGCCGAGCAGGTTGAGGTTGGGGCCGTGGAGGACCAGGATCCGGGGATCCTGGCCTTCGACCGCGACGGGTACGTTCTTCATGGGCGCGAAGTGTGCGCCTGAGACCCGATCGTGTCCAGTTCTGGCCGCGAACGGTCGCGATCGTCAGTTTTCACGCACGGCGCAGCATCAGCCCGCGCAGAGCCGCATCGCGCCCCGGAACGCCCAGCATGCAGCGCCGCCGTGCCGAGCAGGCTCGGTCATTGACGACTCGGTCGGCGCAATTCGCTCGTTTGCAGCCTGTTCGGCGACATTCGCGACTTTTCAAGCCTCGATCAGGCCGCCGGACTCCGGGGCGAGGAGACCACGCCGTCCAGGATCGCGGCCAGCGCCTCCTCGGTGTAGATCCCCGTGCGACGCGCGGCGATCTTCGCCGAACGATCCAGTACGAGCGTGAACGGGAGCACCTCGCCGCGATTGCCGATCCGGCTTGCCAGTCCGAGCAGGCTCATGTCGGCGAGCAGCAGCGGGTAGTTCACCCCGATCTCCGCCGCGAAGCGCGCGACGCGCTCGGCCCGATCGATCGCCACGCCCAGGAACGTGACGCCCCGCGTGCCGTAGCGCGTCTGGAGCTTCACGAAGTGCGGCATTTCCTCGCGGCAGGGTGCGCACCACGTCGCCCAGAAGTTGATCACGCGCACCTGCCCGTCCCACTGGGATAGCGCCTGCGGCTTGCCGTCCGGATCCGGCAGCGTCAGCGCGAGCAGCTCGCGCAGGGCCTCCTGCTCGCGCCGCGCATCGGCGCCGCGCCGGTTCCAGGCCCAGCCTCCCCCGAAGCCGGCCGCAAGGGCGGCGCCAGCCGCTCCCGCGAGGAGCAGTCGGCGGGTCGATGCCTTCATCGGGGAGCCCCTGGCGACATGATGTCGTCGTTTTCGCCGACGTTCGGCGATCTTGCAGTCTCCGTAGCCACCCACGCCAGATAGCCGGGAAGACCGGTCGCGACCGGCAGCGCGATGATTTCCGGCAGGTCGTACGGATGCAGCGCGCGCAGCGCGGATTCGAGGGCCGGGTATCCGGCGGCCGTGACCTTCGCCAGCAGGGGAACCTCGTTAGCCGAGTCGATCGCGCCCTGCCAGCGGTACACCGACCGGCACGGTGCCATCACGTTCACGCAGGCCGCCAGTCGCCGCTCGACGAGTTCCTCGGCGATCCTGCGCGCCGTCGCCTCGTCGGGCATGGTGGACATGACCAGCCAGATCGCCTCCGCCGGCGGGCTCATGCGACCCCCTGCGCGATGGCCGCCAGGCCGTCGTCGACGGTCGGATAGGCCAACCGCACGGACAGTTCCCGCTTGAGCCGTTCGTTGGACAGGCGCCGTGACTCGCGCATGAACGAGAGCAGCGGCGGGGGGATCGCACCCGCTTCGGCCCGGGCGCGGTCGACCCGCGGCGGCCTCGGCAGTCCGAACCGGTCGGCGACGCGGTCGAAGTACTCGCCGATCTTCAGTTCGCTGTCGTCGCAGGCGTGATAGACGCGGCCCGACCGACCGCGGTCGAGCGTACGCACCACGATGTGCGCGAGATCGGTTGCGTGGATATGGCTCGTCCACGGGTCCTGCGCCGGTTCGAGTACCGGGGTCGCCGCCCGCAGCCGCTGCACCGGCAGCCGATCCGGGGCGTAGATGCCGGGCACCCGCAGGATGCGCGGCGCGATGCCACCCCTGCGGCCCCATTCGCGCAACCGGCGCTCGGCGTCGACGCGCCGTCGCGCCCTCTCCGACTGCGGGCTCGGCGGACGGGTCTCGCCGACCCGATCGCCACCGCAGTCGCCGTACACGCCGGTGGTGCTCAGGTAGACGGCGCGCCGGGAACCGGCGCCTGCCCCTCGCCCGAGGGCGGCGATCAGGCGGGCGGTTCGCGGATCTCCGCCACCCTCGGGGGGCGGCGGGGCGCTGTGGACGAGATCCCCGGCCAGTCCGGCGAGCCGGGCGAGAGTCCCGCGCCGATCGAGGTCGCCGCGGACCGGTATCACGCCAGCGGCTCGCACACGCTGCGCGGCGGCCTCGGTGCGCACCAGCGCGTAGACGCGGCGGTAGCGGCGCACCAGGGCGGGCAGGGCGCGGCACAGGACGTCGCCGCAACCGATGATCAATAATCGGCGCATCGTTCGATCTTAGCAGCGGCTCCTGCCGCATCCTCGCGACCGCGGACTGCAGCATCTGCGCCCACACTCGTCCCCACCATGACCTCCGAATCGCCCACCGCACCCAGCCCCCGTACCGTGACGCTCCAGCCCAGCGGTCGAACCTTCGAGGTCGCCGCCCACGAGACGGTGCTCGAGGCCGCCATGCGCCAGCAGGTGCAGCTGCCCTACGGCTGCCGCAACGGCGCCTGCGGCAGCTGCAAGGCGACGCTGGGCGAGGGCCGCGTGGACTATGGCCAGTACCAGGCCGCGGCGCTCACCGACGCCGAGAAGTCCGAGGGCAAGGTGCTGCTGTGCTGCGCGCGCCCGCTGGGCGACCTCACGGTGCAGGCACGCCTGCTCGAGGGGCTCGATGGCGTGCGCGTGCGCATCATGCCCTGCCGGGTGCAGCGCATGGAGCGCCGCGACAGCACGATGATGCTCTTCCTCAAGCTGCCGCAGAACGATCGGTTGCAGTTCCGCGCCGGCCAGTACATCGACTTCCTGCTGAAGGACGGCAAGCGGCGCAGCTTCTCGATGGCCAACGCGCCCCACGACGACGAGTTCCTGCAACTGCACGTGCGCAACTACGAGGGACTCTTCTCCGGCCACGTGTTCAACCGGATGAAGGAACGCGACATCCTGCGGCTGGAGGGTCCGTTCGGCAGCTTCTACCTCCGCGACTCGGACCGTCCGATGGTGTTCCTCGCGAGCGGGACGGGTTTCGCGCCGATCAAGGCGATCATCGAGCACTGCATCGCCACCGGCGTGCACCGGGACATGGTCCTGTACTGGGGCAACCGTACGCTCGCCGACATGTATGCAGCGGAACTGCCCGAGCGCTGGGCCCGCGAATTGCCGAACTTCCGTTTCGTCCCGGTGCTGTCCGAGCCGAAGCCCGACGACCACTGGACCGGGCGCACCGGCTTCGTGCACGAGGCGGTGATGGCGGACCATCCCGACCTCTCCGGCGTCCAGGTGTACGCCTGTGGCGCCCCGGTGATGGTCGATGCCGCGCGCCGCGACTTCACCACCCGCTGCGGACTGCCGGAGGACGAGTTCTACGCCGACGCCTTCACCGTGAACGAGCCCGACACCGTGCTCGCGCGCTGAGCGGCGCGCGCTCAGGCCATGGGCGGCAGGCGCTGCAAGGCGTTGAGGACGCGCGGCGCCAGGTAGACGCGGTGGCGGCGGCGCCCGGTGATCTCGTGCAGCACGCCCTGCTCCTCGAGGGCCTGGAGAAGGACGTTCGCGGTCGGCAGCGTACGCCCGATCGCCTGCGCCGCCCGCGCCGCGGTCGTGCACGGGTTGATGAACAGCGCATCGACCAGCAGCGGGGCGTTGGCGATGCCGCGCACCTCGCGCAGCAGGCCCGCGCGGTGGCGGGCAAGGTCGTGGAGGTGGATCAGCGCGCTGCGCGCCGCGCCCCGGACGCCGAGCAGGAAGAACTCCAGCCATGGCTCCCAGACGCCATCGCGCAGGGCCTGGCGCAGGCGGGAGCGATAGCGGGCGCGGTGGGCCTGCCAGTAGGCCGACACGAACCACACCGGTACGGCCAGCTGGCGCCGAGCGGCGAGGTAGACGGGCGCGAGCACGCGGGCGAGTCGACCCTCCCGCCCGTCGGGAAGCGCGAGGGCCTCGAGATGCGCCTGCAGCAGCGCGCAGCGGATCAGCGGCGGCATCCAGACCCGGTCGTCCACGGCGAAGTGGGCCCATGCCTCGAGCGCGATGCGCTGGGCCGGCGACAGGTCGAGTGCCGGCGCGATCGCAGCCTCCGCCAGCGCGGCGTCGCCGGCCTCGCCCTCGCGGAGCCAGTCCCGAACGACATCGACCAGGGCCAGGTCGAACGGGTGGTGGCGGACCCGCGCGAAGCCACGCTGGAACGCGATCGCCGTTCGCCACAGCGTGACGCCGGCGGCGGCGCGCGGATCGTCGCGCGCGAGCGCCCCGACCTGCGCCTGGTAGAGGTCCGCGAGCCCCACCTCGAGCCCCGCCAGGCGACAGGAGTGCAGCGCCTCGAGCGCAGCGCAGGCCGGTGCGAACAGCGCGGTGTCGGCCGCAACGCCTGCCGCGGACAGCCCTGCCAGCGCGGCCTCGGCCTCGGTCAGCAGCAGCACCAGGCCGGCGTCCATGGCCAGCGGCGGGGGCAGCGGCTCGGGCAGGCGCGGCGATACCGCGCCCGGCCTGCGCGCGCGCG
>CAIKXV010000026.1 GCA_903831455.1 uncultured Pseudomonadota bacterium
ACGCTCCAGCGCCTGGATCCGTCGATGCAGGCTCGGGTGCGTCGAGAACAGGCGCCTCACCCCGGGGACGAAAAACATGTGCGCGGCCTCCTGCGCGCCTGCCGTGCGCAGCAGGCCCCGCCCCCCCTGCCGACCAATCTCGATCAGCGAGCGGCGCAGCCCGTCCGGGTTTCGCGTGAACTGGATGGCCGAGGCATCGGCCAGCCATTCGCGCTGGCGCGAGACCCCAGCCTGCAGAACGCGTCCCAGCAACCCGCCCAGCGCACCGATGATCGCCAGGGGAAGGGTCAAGAGGGCAAGCCACAAGGCCAACGGGAACACCCTCGCCAGCGCGCCAACGACCCGGATGGGCAGGTGGGCCATCCAGACCAGACCTCGGACCCACGCGATGAGCCGTACGTTCATCCGCATGTCGCCATTCAGGATGTGGCTGAATTCGTGGGCGATGACGCCCTGCAACTGATCGCGATCGAGCGCGTCGAGAGCGCCCTGGGTCACCACCACCGTGGCATCCGATGGCGAGAATCCCGCGGCGAGCGCATTGATCCCCCCCTCCGCGCGGAGGATGTAGATCCGCGGCACCGGCATGCCCGAGGCGATCGATATCTCCTCGACGATGTTGCGCAGCATGCGCTCGCGCGGGTCCTCGGGCTCCGCGGGCAGCAGGGTGCCTCCCAGCAAGCGGGCCACCGCGCCGCTGCGCCACAGGCGGATCGTCGTGTAGAGGGTCGGGAGCAGCGTGATCAGCAGCCAGAACAGCACCACGTGGCGCGTGACCCATGGATCGTGCGTGAAGAGTTGCGCGAACGTGACATGACGTTCGTAGTCGGGCGCGGGCGCCCCCCCCCCGGCAAGCGGCGGTGGGATCTCGCGTGACGCCTCGGACGGGGTGGGCGCGGCCGGTGGCGACCTGGGCGCGGTATCGGCGGCCGTGCCCTCGGGCCCGATCGGCCGGCCCTCGATGCCCTGGAGGGTATCGGGCCATCGCGAAGGGCCGCCCGGCGAGGGCATCGCGCCTGCCGCCTGCGACGCCTCGAACTCCGCGCGGCTCGGGCCGATCAGCGGAGGCACGAGGACGAGCAACGTCAGCCAGGTCTGGGCGAACACGACCAGACCCATGGTCAGCGCGAACGTCACCACCAGCCGCCGCGTGCGTCGGCGGGCCCGCGCCTGGGCCTCGTAGAAATCCACGGGTCAGGCGAACGCCACCCTCGGGGTCGGCCCGCTCAGCTGAAGCTGACCTTGATCGGGTTCCGTGCCTCGGGCGTGGCCACTTCGAGCATCTTCGCGGTCATGAACCGGAACAGTCCCGCGATCACGCTGCCGGGGAACATCTCGCAGAGGTTGTTGTAGTTGAGGACCGCGTCGTTGTAGGCCTGGCGCGCGAACGCCACCCGGTTCTCGGTGGAGGTGAGTTCCTCGCTCAGCTGGGCCATGGTCTGGTTGGCCTTGAGGTCCGGGTAGGCCTCGGCGACGGCAAACAGACGGCCGAGCGCGCCGCTCAGCGCCGCCTCGGCGCCTTCGAGCGATGTCATGGCGGCCAGGGCCCCCGGGGCGGCGGCCGCGGCCTTGAGACCCGCGACCGCCTGGTTGCGGGCCTGGATCACCGCCTCGAGCGTGTCGCGCTCGTGGCGCAGGTATTCCTTCGCGATCGACACCAGGTTCGGGATCAGTTCGTAGCGGCGGGTGAGCTGCACGTCGATCTGCGCGAACGCGTTGCCGAAGGCATTGCGGGCGACAACCAGCCGGTTGTACGTGGTGACCGCCCAGAAGAGAACGACCGCCCCTGCGACCAGAACGATGATCAGACCCATGTCCATGCGAGCCCCTCCCCGAAATGCGCCATCGCGTCACGTGTTGAAGCCCGTCGCATCGTCCACCATGGCACGACACCCCGGGCATGGCGAACAGACACCCGTCGAAGGCTCCGTTCGTAGTCGAATGATACGGGCACGACACTCCGCACAGACGCGGGTAGCCACCGCTTGTCGCCCCGGCTCTGCCGTTCATCGCCCGCGGCGCGGCCGGCGTCGGTCGCGCGAGGACCGCGCTTCCGTGCGAGACTCGCGCGATGTCCTGGCGTTTCGACAATTCCTACGCTCGCCTGCCCGAGGCGCTGTTCACGCGCATCGCCCCGACCGCCGTGCGCGCGCCTGCCATCGTCCTGGTCAACGCGGCCCTCGCCGCGGAGCTCGGCCTTGCCGACTCGGAACTGGACAGCCCCGAGGGCGCGCAGTTCCTGTCCGGCAACCGCGTGCCGCCGGGCGCGGAGCCGATCGCCCAGGCCTACGCAGGCCACCAGTTCGGCCACTTCTCGATGCTCGGCGACGGGCGGGCGGTGCTGCTGGGCGAACTGGTCACGCCCGACGGCCATCGCCGCGACCTGCAACTGAAGGGCTCAGGGCGTACGCCGTATTCGCGTTCGGGCGACGGGCGTGCCGCGCTCGGGCCCATGCTGCGCGAGTACGTGATCGGCGAGGCGATGCACGCGCTGGGCATTCCCACCACCCGCGCACTCGCGGTCGTGGGCACCGGGGAGCGCGTCTATCGGGAGACTCCCCTGCCCGGCGCCGTGCTCGCGCGCGTGGCGGCCAGCCATATCCGCGTGGGCACCTTCGAGTACTGCGCGGCCCTGCGCGAGCCCGGTGTCATGCAGGCCCTGCTCGAGCACACGATCGCGCGGCACTACCCGGCGCTCGTCGGGCACCCGCAACCCGCGCTCGCGCTGCTGCAGGAGGCGGTCGATCGACAGTGCGACCTCGTCCTGGCCTGGATGCGCGTGGGGTTCATCCATGGCGTGATGAACACCGACAACATGGCCTTGTCGGGCGAGACCATCGACTACGGCCCGTGCGCGTTCATGGATGCCTACGACCCCTCGACCGTGTTCAGTTCCATCGACCACCAGGGTCGATACGCGTTCGGGCAGCAGGCCCCGGTGGCGATGTGGAACCTCGCGCGTCTCGCCGAGGCCCTGCTGGAGCTGATCGACCCGAACGAGGACCGCGCGATCGAACTGGCGAAGGCCGCGCTCGGTCGCTTTGGCGAACGATTCCGCAGCGGATGGGTCGACGGCCTGTGCGCAAGGCTGGGACTGCAGGCACGCGAGCCGGGCGACGCGGCACTGGCCGAAGACCTGCTGGCATGGATGCAGCGCGCACGTGCCGATTACACCAGTACCTTCCGCGCGCTGACCGACGGGTTCCCGCCAGCGGATCCGCGCGAGGCCGATCCCGGCCTGCAGGCCTGGCGCGCACGCTGGGAGGCACGCGTGGGCCGCGAGGGCCAACCCGTGGAGGTCGTGCACGCGCGGATGCGCGCGCTCAACCCGGTCTATATCCCGCGCAACCACAAGGTGGAGGACGCGCTGGCCGCCGCCACCGGGCAGGGCGACCTCTCGCCGTTGCGGCGACTGCTCGAGGTGGTCTCGAGGCCCTACGAGCGCCGCCCGGGGCTGGAAGACTACGAGCAGGCCGCGGCAGTCTCCGCGCAGCCCTATCGGACGTTCTGCGGGACCTGATCGCAGGCGCTCCCGACAGCCGATCGACGCTGGCCTTGCCGACCCGTGCGATCAGCGCAAGTCGCGCCTCCCGCCTGCTCGGGAGTGCCATGGGGACGACAGGCGTACCTGGGTAGCGGCCCTTTTGCGCGTGATCACGCCCGATCGTCGGCTTGACAACCGGCCCACGCCGCGCGATAGGTGGCAGCACGGCACCCGCGCGGCGACGTACCGCGCGGGGCACCAACCGGGTCCGGCGATGAGCCGGCCGTCGACTGGGGGGACATCGCGATGAACCGAAG
>CAIKXV010000027.1 GCA_903831455.1 uncultured Pseudomonadota bacterium
CGGTTCTCGAGTTCTTCGCGGATGATGTCGTTGCAGAGCTCGACGCATTCGTCGCAGACGAACACGGACGGACCGGCGATGAGCTTGCGGACCTCGTGCTGGCTCTTGCCGCAGAAGGAGCAGTAGAGAAGCTTCTCGCCGCTGGAGGCCTTTTCGGTCATGTCGCGTGCCGCTCCCGCATCGCCCCGGCCGTCAGCTCGCCGCCCGCGACTCGAGCACGCGATCGACCAGCCCGTACTGCAGGGCCGCTTCGGCGCTGAGGAAGTTGTCGCGGTCGCTGTCGCGCTCGATGGTGGCGACGTCCTGGCCGGTATGCCTGGATAGAAGCCCGTTCAGTCGCTGCTTCAGGTAGAGGATTTCCTTCGCGTGGATCTCGATGTCCGAGGCCTGCCCCTGGAAGCCGCCGCTGGGCTGGTGGATCATCACGCGGGAATTGGGCAGGCAGTAGCGCTTGCCCTTCGTGCCCGCAGCCAGCAGGAACGCGCCCATGCTCGCAGCCTGCCCGATGCACAGCGTGCTCACGTCGGGCTTGATGAACTGCATGGTGTCGTAGATCGCCAGTCCGGCCGTGACCATCCCGCCCGGAGAGTTGATGTAGAACGAGATGTCCTTGTCGGGGTTCTCGGACTCGAGGAAGAGCATCTGCGCCACGATCAGGTTGGCGGTGTGTTCGTTGACAGGGCCGACGAGGAAGATCACCCGCTCCTTGAGCAGGCGCGAGTAGATGTCGTAGGCGCGTTCGCCGCGCCCGCTCTGCTCGATCACCATGGGGACCATGCCGAGACCCATCGGCGCACCCGCTCCCCGCTCCCCGCCCATCGACTGCCAGTCGGCCATGTGCGCTCCCGTGTTCGCTAGCTGCGCGCGGCTCAGTTACCGGACTCGGCTTCGGTGCCCATCAGGGCATCGAAGGCCATCGGGGTATCCACCACCCGGGCGGCACCGAGGGCCCAGTCGACCACGTTCGACTCGACCACCATCGCCTCGATTTCGGAGAGCCGCTGCGCCGAACCATAGTACCACTTGACGACTTCCTCGGGCCTCTCGTAGCTCTCGGCGAGTTTCTGGATTTCAGCCTTTACCTGGGCCGGTTTCGCCTGCAGGCCGTGGGCACGCACCACCTCGGCGAAGATCAGTCCGACCTGCACCCGGCGCCGCGCCTGCTGCTCGAACAGTTCCGCCGGGATCGGCGTATCGGCACCGACCGGCATGCCCCGGGCGGCCATGTCGCGGCGCGCCATCTCGACCAGGCGGGCGGACTCCTCGGACACCAGCGACTTCGGCACCTCGACGGGCGTGGCCGCCAGCATGGCCTCGATCACGCGCTCCTTCGTCCGGGCCGCCACGCGGCGCTCGACCTCGCGGCGGACGTTCTGGCCGACCTCCTCGCGCATGCGGGCGACGTCACCGTCGGCCACGCCCATGCTCCTGGCGAACTCGGCGTCCAGTTCGGGGACCACCGGTCCGGCCACGGACTTCACGGTGACCGCGAACTGCGCGGTCTTGCCCGCGACTTCACGCCCGTGGTAGTCCTCCGGGAAGTTGACCGGGAACGTCCGGCTCTCGCCGGCCTTCAGCCCGACCAGGCCGGTCTCGAACTCGGGCAGCAGCCCGCGGCGTCCGAGCACGAACACCGCATCGGTGCCACTGCCGCCCTCGAAGGCCACGCCGTCCACCGTCCCGGTGAAATCGAGCGTGACCTGGTCCTCGCCCTCCACCGCCCGCTCGACAGGCTCGTAGCGCACGCGCTGGCGGCGCAGGATGTCCAGCGTGCGGTCGATATCGGCATCGCCGACTTCGACCACCGGGCGCTCGATGCTCGAGGCGGCAAGGTCGCCAAGCGTCACGTCCGGGTAGACCTCGAAGGTGGCGCTGTAGGCGAATTCGGTGGCATCGGGCTCGGCCGCGGCCGGCTCGAAACTGGGCATGCCGGCCACCCGCAGGTTGCGCTCGCGCACCGCATCGCCGAAGCTGCGCTGGACCGTGTCGCCGAGGACCTCCTGGCGCACCTGAGGGCCGAACTGCTGCGCGACCAGGCGAAACGGCACCTTGCCGGGCCGGAAGCCGTGGAGCTTGACCGTGCGGGAGAGCTTCTTCAGGCGCTGGTCGACTTCGCCTTCGATCTCGGAGAGCGGCAGGCGGACGCTCACGCGGCGCTCCAGGGCGCTCAGGTTCTCGACGGTCACGTTCATGGGGAGACTCGATCAGGTGGGATAGAGGGAAGCCGCGGGCGACGGAACCGGCGCGCCCGGTCGCGGGGCGCGTTGGTGCGAAAGGAGAGACTCGAACTCTCACGCCTCTCGGCGCTGGAACCTAAATCCAGTGCGTCTACCAGTTCCGCCACTTTCGCGCCGGTCCGGCCTGCTGCAGGCCAAGCCGCCTAGTTTAATATATTGGCGACCCTGAGCGCCGACCCCGGCGGGCGACGACCCCGAACGTCGGCGCTCGCCCCCCGCCAGCGGCCGTGCCCGGCCCGATTGCGTTGTCCCGATGCCGGTCGACCATTACGAGAACTTCCCGGTCGCCTCCTGGGTCCTGCCGAGAGCGTTGCGCAGGCCCATCGAGGTGATCTACGCGTTCGCCCGCACCGCCGACGACCTGGCGGACGAGGGCGACCGGGCGCCTGCCCAGCGGCTGGCCGCGCTGCAGGCGTTCCGCGAGGAACTGGTCCGCATCGCCGGGCGCGAGCCTGCGCGAACCCCGCTGTTCCGTGACCTCGCATCGGTGATCGACACGCACCGGCTGCCGCTCGCCCCGTTCCACGACCTGCTCGACGCGTTCACGCAGGACGTGACCTGCACCCGCTACGCCGATTTCGCGCAGGTCCTCGACTACTGCCGGCGCTCGGCCAATCCGGTCGGTCGGCTGCTGCTGCACCTGTACGGCCGTGCCGAGCCGGGATCGCTCGCGCGTTCGGACAGCATCTGCACGGCGCTGCAACTGGTGAACTTCCTGCAGGACGTGGCGCGCGACTGGACGATCGGCCGCGTCTACCTCGCCCAGGACGAACTGCGCGCGGCCGGCATCGACGAGTCGCAGATCGCCCAGGGTCGCGTCGATGATCGATGGTCCGGCTTCATGCACGCGCAGGCCGAACGGGCCGCCGGCATGCTGGTGCGGGGCGCGCCACTCGCGCGCGAACTGCCCGGGCGGGCCGGGCTCGAACTGCGCCTGGTCGTCGCCGGCGGGCTGCGGATCGCACGGCGGGTGCAGGCCGTGCGAGGAGACGTCTTCCGACGACGCCCGGTCCTGGGCTGGCGCGACTGGATGGCCGTCGCCGCCCGGGCGGCATGGTACCCGCCGGCCACGGCCGCGGAGGTTGCGAGATGACGCCGGAGCAGTACTGCCAGCAACGCGCGGCCGCCAGCGGCTCGAGCTTCTACTACAGCTTCATGTTCCTGGCGCCACCGCAGCGCAGGGCGATCACCGCCCTGTACGCCTTCTGCCGGGAAGTCGACGATGTCGTCGACGAGGCGACCGACGAGCGCGTCGCCCGCCTCAAGCTCGACTGGTGGCGCACCCAGGTGGCGATCGCCTGCGGGGAGCCGCCGCCGGGCGAGCAGCCCTCGCTGCACCCGGTCACGCGGGCGCTGGCGCCCGCCATCGAACGCCATGCGCTGCCGCGCGTGCATCTGGACGAGATCATCGCCGGCATGCAGATGGACCTCGACTGCAATCGGTACCGCAGCTTCGACGAACTGCGCCTGTACTGCCACCGGGTGGCAGGGGCGGTCGGACTGCTCTCCGCGCGCATCTTCGGCTACCGCGAGCCGGCCACGCTCGAGTACGCGGACCTCCTCGGCATCGCGCTGCAACTCACCAACATCGTGCGCGACGTGGCCGAGGACGCGCGCCGCAACCGGATATACCTGCCGACCGAGGACCTCGACCGCTTCGGGGTCCGGGAGGATGACCTGCTCTGCCGGCGCGACGGGCCCGAGGTGCGCGCGCTGGTGCAGTTCCAGATCGACCGCGCGCAGCAGCACTACGAGCTCGCGCTGCGGCGGCTGCCCGAGGTCGACCGGCACAGCCAGCGCACCGGCCTCATCATGGCGGCGATCTACCGTACCCTGCTGCGAGAGATCGCCGCCGGTGGCGCCCGCGTGCTCGTGGAGCGAACCTCGCTCACCCCGCTGCGCAAGCTCTGGATCGCCTGCAGGACGGCATGGACGGCGCGCGTACCCTGAGCGGGGTGGCGCCCCCGGCGCGCGTCGCGGTCGTCGGGGCCGGCTATGCGGGCCTGGCGGCCGCCGTGCGGCTGCAGGTCGCCGGGCTGCGTCCCGAGGTATTCGAATCCGCGGCCGAGCCGGGGGGTCGCGCCCGGCGCGTGCACACGCCCGAGGGCGTGTTCGACAACGGGCTGCACATCGGCATTGGCGCCTATACCCGCCTGCTGGCGATTTCGGCCGAGGTCGGCGCCGAGGCCGCCTGGCTCCGACAGCCGCTCGACTGGCGCATCGGGCGAGCGGTGCACCTGCGCGCAGCCCCCCTGCCCGCGCCCCTTCACCTGCTCGTCGGCCTCGCTCGGGCGCGCGGCCTGCCGGTGGGCGCGAGGCTGCAGGCTGCGTGGATGGTCGCCCGCCTGCGTGCCGACCGCTGGCAGGTGCGGCCGGACACCGGACTGCCGGACCTGCTCGACCGGCTGCGCCAGGGTCCCGCCATCCGCGAATCCCTCTGGCATCCGCTGTGCGTGGCGGCGCTGAACACCCCTCCGGCGAACGCGTCCGCGCAGGTCTTCGCCAACGTCCTGCGCGACAGCCTCGGCGCCGGGCGGGGCGCGAGCGACCTGCTGCTGCCGCGCGTGGACCTGACCGCAGCCTTCCCGGACCCTGCGGTGCGCTGGCTGCAGGCGCGCGGCGCGCGCGTTCACCTTCGAACCCGCGTGCTGCGCGTGGTCGAGCACCCCTCGGGCGCGGGATGGCAGCCGCTCACGGCACCGGGTGGCACGCCTGCGGGCGACGACACCTCCCCCTTCCGGGCCGTGGTCCTGGCCGTCGCCCCGCGAGCGCTGGCACACCTGACCGAGGCCTGGCCCGCACTGGCGGCCGTGCACGAGACCGCCGCCGCGCTCGCCCACGAGCCGATCACCTCGCTCTACCTCGGCTACCCGGGTAGCCCGGCCCTGCCCGCACCCATGGTCGGCCTCGAGGGAGGCCCGGGACAGTGGGCCTTCGACCGCGGCGCGCTGGGCGGACAGACGGGCGTGATCGGCGTGGTGATCAGCGCCTCGGCCACTGAACGGGCCAGCGGCACCGCTGCGCTTGCCGACGCGGTGCATCGCCAGCTGGCTGCGCTGCTGCCCGGGCTTCCCCCACCGCGCTGGCAGCGGGTCATCACCGAGCGCATGGCCACCTTTGCCTGCACCCCCGGCCTCGACCGCGTCGGGCTGCACACCGCAGCCCCCGGCGTATTCATCGCGGGCGACCACGTGCGCAGCGACTGGCCGGCCACCCTCGAGGGGGCCGTGCGCAGCGGCGAGGCCGCTGCTGCGGCCGCGGTGGACTGGCTGCGCGAGCGGTCGACCTGACGCGCGCCGACTCGCGTCGCGCGCCCCGGAGCACCGCGACGCGGGTCGGCGCCGCCCCCACCGGGCGGGGCGAACGGCGATAATCGCAGGCCCATCTCCCCCCGTAACGCGCCCATGCTGCCCACCCTCGCCCTGCCCCCCGATCGGCCCGACGTCCGGGACGCGCTCGCCGATCGCGTGATCCTGGTCACCGGCAGCGGGCAGGGCATCGGACGAGCCGTCGCGCTCGCCTGCGCCCGCCAGGGCGCCCGCGTGGTGCTGCACGGTCGCCGCCAGCGCAAGCTGGAGACCGTGTACGACGCGATCGTCGGCGAAGGACTGCCCGAGCCGGTCATCGTGCCGCTGGACCTGGCCAAGGCACAGGACGAGGACTATGCGGCGCTCGCCTCGGCGATCGCCGGGCAGGTGGGGCGGCTCGACGGCATCGCGCACTGCGCGGTGCATCTCGACGAATTGCGCCCGCTCGACGACGAGCCGCTGACCCGATGGCTGACGATGCTGAGGGTGAACCTCGTCGCCGTGGCGGCCATCGACCGCGCCTGCGGACCGCTGCTGTGGCAGGCGCCGGATGCGTCGATCGTGGTGACGATCGAGTCGCACGCGATCGCCCCGGCCGCCTACTGGGGCAGCTTCGCGATCGCCAAGCAGGGATTGCTCGGCCTGGTGTCCATCACCGCGGCGGAATGGGCAGCGCGCCCGTCGGTGCGGGTGAACGCCCTGCTGCCGGGCCCGGTGGCCAGTCCGCAGCGGTCGCGCACCCATCCGGCCGAGGACGGCGCGCGGCTTGCCACCCCCGAGTCGGTCGCGCACGGCTACGTGTTCCTGCTCGGCCCGCAGGCCACCGGCCTGACCGGACGCCTGCTCGACCTCTCCGCGGGACGCTGAGCCCCGCGCGCGCGACTCAGGCCGCGGGCAGCACCTCACGCACCCGATCGGGCAGCGGCATCGAGCGCCCTGCCGCAGGGTCGATCCATACCATCACCGCATCGGCCTCCGCGTACACGATCGACGGATCGCCGACGTCGCGGATCAGGTAGCGATGGCGAAAGCTGCTGCGGCCGGGCGGCGCGCAGTAGACCTGCACCTCGATCGACGCGGGGTAGACGATCGAGCGCAGGAACCGGCAGCCGGTCTGCGCGACCACCGGCCCGGTGCCGTCGCCATGGCGCTCGGGCACGTAGCGGTCGAACCACTCGATGCGCGCCTGCTCGGTGAAACGGAAGTACTGGACGTTGTTCACGTGCCCCTGCGCATCCATGTCGCCCCAGCGGACGGCGACGGCGGTGGTGAGCATCGGCTTGAACTCGGGCGGGATCGTGATGTCGGCGGGCATGGTCGAGCAGGGTGGAAGTCCGGGGGGCGATGGCGGCGGAGTCGGACGCCTGGAGCGCGCCGGCGACGGTGGCCTCGGGCGAGCGGAGGACCCGGGCGCTCGCACCGCGTTGCGGCGGGACGCACGAGTCCGACTCCGGGGGGCGTCCCGCCCTTCCGCTAGAATCCGAGGTTAACCGAATCCGTGGAGACCGCCGTGACCGCCGAGCCGCGCACCGACCGCGAGTCGATGCCCTACGACCTGGTGATTGTGGGCGCCGGCCCCGCCGGACTTGCCGCCGCCATCCATGCCAAGCAGCGTGCGCTCGCGCTCGGCCACGAGGTGAGCGTCTGCGTGCTGGAGAAGGGCTCCGAGGTCGGTGCCCATATCCTCTCGGGCGCCGTCATGGATCCGCGTGCCCTGGGCGAACTGCTGCCCGACTGGAAGGCGCAGGGCGCGCCGCTGACCGTCCCGGTCACCGAGGACCGCTTCCTGTTCCTGGGCGAGCAGCGCCACTGGCAGGTCCCGGCCCCCCTGCTGCCCGAGTGCTTCCGCAACCACGGCAACTACGTGATCAGCCTGGCCAACGTCTGCCGCTGGCTGGGCACGCAGGCCGAGGCCCTCGGCGTCGACCTGTTCCCCGGGTTCGCCGCCACCGAGGTGCTGCACGACGAGGCCGGCGCGGTGCGCGGCGTGGCCACGGGCGACATGGGCATCGCGCGCGACGGCAGTCGCACCGATGCGTTCCAGCCCGGCATGGAGCTGCACGCGAACTACACCCTGTTCGCCGAGGGCTGTCGTGGCCACCTCGGTCGCCAGCTCGAGGAGCGGTTCGAACTGCGCGAGGGGCGGGATCCGCAGACCTACGGGATCGGGCTGAAGGAGCTGTGGCAGGTCGACCCCGCGGTCCACCAGCCGGGACTGGTCGTCCACACCGCCGGCTGGCCACTGGACCGGGATACCTACGGCGGTTCCTTCCTGTACCACCTGGACGAAGGCCAGGTGGCCGTGGGCTTCGTGGTCGGCCTGGGTTACCGCAACCCCTACCTCTCGCCGTTCGAGGAATTCCAGCGCTACAAGACCCACCCGTCGATCCGTCGCTTCCTCGAGGGCGGTCGTCGCGTCGCCTACGGCGCACGGGCGATCGCCGCAGGCGGCCTGCAGTCGCTGCCGCGCCTGGTCTTCCCCGGCGGCGCCCTGATCGGCTGCGACGCGGGTTTCCTCAACGCATCGCGCATCAAGGGCAGCCACGCGGCCATCAAGTCCGGCATGCTCGCAGCCGCCGCAGCGGTCGATGCGCTGGCGGCCGGACGCACCCACGACACGCTCGAGGCCTACCCGGAGGCCTTCGCGCGGAGCTGGCTCCACGAGGAACTGCACCGGGCGCGCAACTTCAAGCCGGCGATGTCCCGCGGCCTGCTCACCGGCACCCTCCTGGTCGGGGTCGACCAGGTCCTGCTGCGGGGCCGTGCGCCGTGGACGCTGCACCACACGCACGCCGACCATGAAACGCTGGTGCCGCGCGAGCAGGCAACGCCCATCGAGTATCCGAAGCCCGACGGCGTGGTGAGTTTCGACCGGCTGTCCTCGGTGTTCCTGTCGAACACCAACCATGCCGAGGACCAGCCGGCCCACCTGACGCTGCGTGACCCGGCGGTGCCGATCGCCGTCAACCTCGCCCGGTACGACGCCCCCGAGCAGCGCTACTGTCCCGCCGGCGTCTACGAGATCGTGGACGCGCCGGCTGCCGACGGCACCCCGGGACCGCGGCTGCAGATCAACGCCCAGAACTGCGTCCACTGCAAGACCTGCGACATCAAGGACCCGACGCAGAACATCGTCTGGGTGGCGCCCGAGGGCGGCGGCGGGCCGGTCTACCCGAACATGTAGCTCAGGCTCACGTGACACCGGTGACCGAACGGGAGTCCTGGCGTGCGCTGGGCGCGCATGCAGCGTCGGTGGCCCCCCGTCACCTGCGCGAGTGGTTCGCCGTGGATCCCGGCCGCACCCGGCGCTACACGCTGGAGGCCGCGGGACTGTTCATCGACTGGTCTCGCCACCGCATCGACGACCGTGCACTGGAATTGCTGATCGCGCTTTCGGCCGACCGCGACCTGCCGGCCTGGACCGAGCGACTGTTCTCGGGCCATCCGGTCAACGGGACCGAGCAACGCGCCGCACTGCATGTCGCGCTGCGCGCAGGAGCCGGCGACCCCGGCACGGCAGCGGGGGCGGCCGCGGCGCGGGCCACGCGCATCCTCGACGGGGTTCGCGAGTTCGCCTCCGGCGTGCGCGAAGGCCGCATCGGCGGCTCGCGCGGGATGGCATTCACCGACGTCGTGAACATCGGGATCGGGGGTTCGGACCTCGGCCCGGGGATGGTGATCACCGCGTTGCAGGACCGGGACGAGCCGGGCCCACGCGTGCGGATGGTGTCGAACCTCGACCCGGTGGACCTGCGCGACGCGCTGCGCGGACTCGATCCGGCGCGCACGCTGGTGGTGGTGGGGTCGAAGAGCTTCACCACGCTCGAGACCCTCGCCAACGCGCGCCTCGCCCGCGACTGGATCGGAGCGAGGCTCGGTCCGCAGGCCATCGCCCGCCATTTCGCCGCCGCCACCGGCAACGCCGCTGCCGCCCGCGAATTCGGCATCGCGCCCGAGCGCATCTTCGACGTCCCGGAATGGGCCGGGGGGCGCTATTCCCTCTGGTCGGCGATCGGCCTGCCCGCGATGATCGCGATCGGGCCCGAGCGCTTCGACCGCCTGCTCGCCGGCGCCCACGCCATGGACAGGCACTTCCTGGAGTCGCCTGCCCATCGCAACCTGCCGGTGATCGTCGCGCTGCTGGGGATCTGGTGCACCAACTTCCTCGGTGCGACCTCCCACGCCGTGCTCCCCTACGACCAGCGACTGCGCGACCTGCCTGCCCACCTGCAGCAACTCGAGATGGAGAGCAACGGCAAGTCGGTCGATCGCGACGGGCAACCCGTCGGCTGCTCGACGGCGCCGGTTGTCTGGGGATCCGCCGGCACCGACGGGCAGCACGCCTATTTCCAGCTTCTGCACCAGGGCACGGTCCTCGTGCCCAGCGACCTCATCGTGATGCGCGAAACCCCGCCCGGAGACGAATCCGCCCACCGCCTGCTGGTGGCCAACTGCCTCGCGCAGGCGCAGGTGCTTGCGCTCGGATCCGACGACGACGCGCAGGCGCACCGGCGATGCCTCGGCAACCAGCCCTGCTCGGTGATCGTCGGCGACCGGCTCGACCCGGAGACCCTCGGCGCGCTCGTGGCGCTCTACGAGCACAAGGTGTTCGTGCAGGCGGTGGTCTGGGGCATCAACCCCTTCGACCAGTGGGGCGTGGAGCTGGGCAAGACGCTCGCACGCAGCATGGCCGATCGACTGGGCGGGCCGGCCTCGGGCGACGACTCGCCCTTGCTCGAGCGTCTTCGCGGCACGCGTACGCCGCGCTAAAGTGGCGGGCCACCGGGTCGATAATCCGTGATCGGGCCCGATACAACCGTCGCGGCAGGCCTGATCGAGCCGCTCCCTCCCGCCGACCTTTCCGCCGATCCTCCCGCGAGCCAGAGTCCCCGATGCCGATGCAGGTGCTGGTCGTCGACGATGTCGAACTCAACCTCACGCTGATGAGGCACATGGTGGGGCGCCTGCCCGATTGCGAGCCGGTGCTGTTCGACAGTTCCGAGGCCGCGCTGCGCTGGTGCGAGCACGCCGACCCCGATCTGGCGATCATCGACTACATGATGCCGGCGCCCGACGGCATCGAGTTCGCCCGGCGATTCCGCGCACTGCGGGGCAAGGCCGAGACCCCCCTGCTGATGGTGACGGCCAACACCGACCTCGAGGTTCGCTACGCCGCCCTGCAGGCCGGCTTCAACGACTTCCTCACCAAGCCGGTCGATCGCACCGAGCTTCTTGCGCGCGCGACCAACATGCTCAGGCTGCGCAGCGCCCAGAAAGCGCTGTCCGACCGCGCCCGGGGCCTGGAGACCGAAGTGCGCAAGGCCACCGCGGAGATCGCGGCTCGCGAACTGGAGACCGTCGTGCGGCTCGCCCGCGCCGCCGAATTCCGGGATCCGGAGACCGGCGCGCACATCCAGCGCATGGCCCACTACTCGCGCCTGATCGCGCGCGAGATCGGCCTGCCGGTGCACGAGCAGGACATCGTGCTGCTGGCCGCCCCGCTGCACGACGTCGGCAAGCTGGGCACGCCGGATCGCATCCTGCTCAAGTCGGGCAGGCTCGATCCCGACGAGTGGGAGATCATGAAGCAGCACGCGGTGATCGGCTACGAGATCCTGCGCGAGAGCGCATCGCCGTCGATCCGCGCAGGAGCGATCATCGCGTGGACGCACCACGAGCGCTTCGATGGCAGCGGCTACCCGCGCGGCCTCGCCGGGGAGGACATCCCGCTGTACGGGCGGATCGTCGCGATCGCCGATGTGTTCGACGCCCTCACGTCCGAGCGTCCGTACAAGGAGCGCTGGAGCGTCGATCGGGCCTTCGCCCACCTTCGCACCGAGTCCGGGCAGCACTTCGACCCCGCGCTGCTCGCCGCGTTCGATCGGGCCCGCACCGACATCCTCGAGGTGATGGCGCGCTTCCGGGACGAAGCCGGCGCCTCGCCTGCACTGCAGCCCGACCTCCCGCTGGACCTGCCGGGCGGCTCTCCCGGCCCTGTCGGCTGAGCGAACGATGGCCACGCCGGATTCCGACGACAACCCTGCGCCCGAGTTGCCGGACTCGCGCGAGGGGATCGCGCTCGGGCTCATCCTCGGTGCCGCGGTGGCAGTCGCCATCGCGCTGGCCGTGGCACTGGCCTTCCACATCCAGATCGGCCCCAGCGGGGAGGACGAGATCCGTCCGGCCGGGCGCCTGCTCGCCGCCGCGACCGCCGCCGCGATCGGCCTGCTCGCCTGGATCGCGATCTGGCTCACCCTGCGCCCTGCGCTCTCGGCGTTGCGCGAAGCGGCCACCTTCGCGCTGCAGATCGATGGCTCGGGACGCGAACTGAACCTCGTCAGCCGCGTGCGCGAGGTACGCGAACTGGCGCTCGCGCTCAATGCCGCCTCGCTGCGGCTCGCGGGGGAGCAGCGGCGAGCCGAAACCAACGAGCGCGAGCTTCGCGCGCTCACCAGCAACCTGCCTGGCGTGGTCTACCGGTGCCGAGCAGACGGAAGCTGGACGATGGAACACCTCTCGCCCGACTTCGAACGGCTCACCGGTTTCTCGGCGGACGAAATCGTCGCAGACCGCGTATTCAGTTATCGCGACATCATGCACCCGGAGGATGTCGACAAGGCCCTGCCGCTGGTGACCTCGGCGATCGCCCAGAGGCGTCCGTTCGCCGCCCAGTACCGGCTGCGAGCGCGCGATGGCTCCACCCGCTGGGTGCTCGACAAGGGACAGGCGGTCTTCGACGAGCAGGGCACCCCGCTCTACCTCACCGGCGTGATCATCAACGACACCGCCCGCCGCATCGCGATGGCCGAACTCGCGCGCAGCGAAGTCAAGCATCGTCGGCTGCTGGAGAACCTGTCCGAAGTCGTCTGGCAGGCGGACCTCGACGCGCGGCTGATCTTCGTGAACCGCGCCTGGAGACAGGTCACCGGAACCGCGCCCGAGCACGTCGCGCGCAGCCGCCTGTTCGAGCACCTCGCTCCCGAGGATCGCGCGGTCGCCGAGCTCGCGTGGAGCCGGCTGCTCGCCGGCGAGGAGACTTCGGTGCACTGGAAGGCTCGGGTACTCACCGCCTCCGGCGACACGCGCTGGGCGGAATTCACCGCCAGCCTGATCGCCGGGTCCGACGGGTTGCCGTCCGGCGTGACCGGCCTGCTCACCGACATCCACGAGCGCATGCTGCTCGATGCACGGATCCGCGAGGGCGAGGAGCGACTGCAACTCGCCGTGCAGAGCACGCGCCTGGGCCTGTGGGACTGGGACATCTCCAGCGGCCGGGTGCACTTCAACGAGTACTGCGGTTCGATGCTGGGCTATGGGGCGGGAGAGCTCTCGCCCGGCATCACGACCCTGCGCTCGCTGGTTCACCCGGAGGATCGGGCCGCGATGGACGCGGCGCTGGCCGCACACCTCGCCCGGGCCGACAGCCCCTATGCCCTCGAGTGCAGGATGCGGGCGAAGAGCGGCCATTGGCGCTGGATCCTGTCGCAGGGCCAGGTCGTGAGCCGCGATGAAGGCGGTCGCGCGCTGCGCATGATCGGCACGCACCTCGACATCACGGAACGGCACGAGACCGAAGCACACGCCCGCCAGCTCGCCCAGGTCGTGGACCAGGCCTCCGACGCGATCCTGGTCACCGACCTCAACGGGCGCCTGATTGCCTGGAACCGGGGGGCGGAGCTGCTCTACGGATACAGCGCGACCGAAGCCCTCGGCTGCAACCCGCGCGAACTGCTGGGCGTGGATGCGGAGGGCGTCGATCGCGGCGAACGGCTCGCCGTCGCAGGCCGCCGCCGTCGGGACGGCAGTCGGGTCGACGTGGAGGAGTCGACCTCGCCGCTGTTCGACGCCTCGGGGCGGCTGGTCGGGGAGATCCGCGTCGCGCGCGACATCTCCGAGCGCCTTCGCGTCCAGGCCGAACTGCAGCGCGCAAAGGACGAGGCCGAGGCGGCCGACCGGGCCAAGACCGAGTTCCTCGCCAACGTCAGCCACGAGATCCGCACGCCGATGAACGGGATCATCGGCATGACCGAGCTCGCGCTCGACACCCGGCTCGACGCCGAACAGCGCGACTACCTGCAGACGGTGCGCCGCTCCGCGGAGAACCTGCTGCAGGTCATCAACGACATCCTCGACTACTCCAAGATCGACGCCGGTCGCATGTCGATCGAGCAGGTCGGATTCTCGCTCCGCCAGGTGCTCTCCGATGCGGTGAATTCGGTCAGCGTGCACGCGCGCGAGAAATCCCTTCGGCTCATCCTCGACGTGCAGCCGGGTCTTCCCGATGCGCTGCTCGGCGACCCCCTGCGCATCCACCAGATCCTGCTGAACCTGCTCGGCAACGCGGTCAAGTTCACCGAGCGAGGCGAAGTGGTGCTTCGTGCCGAGCGCACCGGCGAGACTTCCGGCGTAGGGCTGCGCCTGTCGGTGCGAGACACCGGGATCGGCATCGCACCGGAGAAGCTGCGACTGATCTTCGAACCCTTCTCCCAGGCGGACGCATCGACCACCCGGCGCTACGGCGGCACCGGCCTGGGACTGTCGATCACCCGCCAGCTGGCCGCCCTGATGGGGGGACAGCTCTCCGTGCAGAGCGCGCCCGGGCGGGGCAGTACCTTCGCCCTGACCGTCCTGCTGCAGGCCGATCCGTCCGCCCCCCTGCCCGAGCCGGCGCGCAGCGCGGGCGTGGCCCGCGACCTGCGGGTACTGCTGGTCGATCCGAACGACAGCAGCCGCGAGGCATTCGTCCACCTCCTCGGGCACTGGGGCGCACGGGTCGAGGCCTTCGCGTTGCCTGAGCAGGCACGGGCCGTGGTGCCGGACCCCGCGGCGGTGGAACAGCGCTACGACCTCGCGATCGTCCAGGTTCCCCGTACGGAGCGCTCGGAGGTGGACGCCCTGTCCGCGTGGCTGGGCGATCGACTGGAACGCGTGCTGATCGCCGCGCCGAGCGCGCCCCGCGGCAGCGACCTGTTCTGGGCCGGCCTGCATGCGCGAGCCGTGCTGGCGCCACCGGTGACGGCCTCCGACCTGTACAACGCGATCGCGGGCCTCCTGGCGCCCCTGCCCGGGCACCGGGCACCTGCGGGCGCGCCATCCGTCGCCCTCGACGAGGCGAGCGATGCGGGCAGGCGATCGCTCAAGGTCCTGGTGGCCGAGGACAACCCGGTGAACCAGCAACTCGCCACGACGCTGCTCGAGAAGGCCGGGCACCAGGTCAGCGTCGTCGGCGACGGCGCCGAGGCCGTGCAGGCGTGGGCGGGCGGACACTTCGACCTGATCCTGATGGACCTCCAGATGCCCCACCTCGGGGGCCTGGAGGCCACCGCCATGATTCGCGAGGCCGAACAGGCCCGTGGACCGGGCCATCGCCGCACGCCGATCGTCGCCCTGACCGCGCACGCGATGCCCGGGGACGAGCAGCGCTGCCTCGATGCAGGGATGGACGGCTACCTCCCCAAGCCGCTGCGCCGGGAGCGGCTGGCCGCGATGCTGTCGCTGGCCGACGGCGGATCCGCCCCGGCAGGCGTGACGACGGCCGCCGGGGAACCCGCGCGGCGCACCCAGCCATCGATCGACCGGACGGCCTTGCTCGAGAGCCTCGGCAACGATCCGGTCGCGTACTCGGAACTGCGCGAAGTGTTCCTCGCCTCGATGCCGAAACTGCGCATCGACCTGGCCGACGCGATGCAGCGCGCGGACTGCACCGCTCTCGCCCGCGGCGCGCACGCGCTGCGCGGGGCGCTGGCGACCTTCCATGCCCAGCCCGGCGCGGAGTTGCTGTCGAGGCTCGAGGCCGCCGCGAGCCGGGGCGACCTCGACGCCGCGACCGCCCTCCTGCCCAGGGCCGAACGGGAGATCGCCGCGGTCGTGGCAACGCTCGAGCAGGACTCGGCCACCGCCAATCCGGCCTGACCCCCGGGGCCTGCCGCCAGCGGCCCTACCCTCGCCGCAGGACCTGCGGCTAGCCGCGCAGGAAATGTTCCCGGTAGTGGCGAAGTTCCGCGATCGACTCCTCGATGTCGGCCAGTGCTTCGTGCCGCTGCTGCTTGACCACGCCCGCGAGAACATCGGGACGCCAGCGGCGCGCGAGTTCCTTGAGCGTGCTCACGTCGAGGTTGCGGTAGTGGAAATGGCGCTCGAGCCGGGGCATCCAGCGCGCCATGAAGCGGCGATCCTGGCAGACCGAGTTGCCGCACATCGGAGACGCCCGCTGCGGCACGTGTTCGGCAAGGAAGGCCAGCAGCTGCGCTTCGACCGCGGCTTCATCCAGCGTCGACGCCCGCACGCGAGCGGTGAGTCCCGAGCGCCCGTGGGTACCGGTGTTCCACGCGTCCATCGCGTCCAGCACCGCGTCGGCCTGGTGCACCACCAGCACCGGTGCCTGCGCGACCGTGCGCAACTGGCTGTCGGTGACGACGAGCGCGACCTCGATGATGCGGTCTCGATCCGGGTCGAGCCCGGTCATTTCCATGTCGACCCAGATGAGGTTGTCGGCGCTGGCTGGCATGCTGTCGTCCACGGGGGGAAAAACCGATGTGCCGATGGATCGCGAGTCGACCGGCCTGCGCCTTCGCGCCTTCGTGCATTCGCGCAGCGTCCGGGCGGGGGCCCGCGGGCAGCCGCCGGGCCGCCATTCGGCGCGAACGATTGTGGCACAGTCGGAGGGGCGGTCGGCGGCGGCCGCGCCGATCCGTCCATCTCCCGCCTTGATCGTCCCGACTGCCCCATGCACCCCTTCACCCTGGTGTTCCTCCTGGCGCTAGCCGTCGCCACCGCGACCCGCGTGTGGCTGAAGCGCCGCCAGATGCAGCACGTGCTCGCCCACCGCGACCGCGTGCCTCCCGCGTTCGCGGCGACGATCCCGATCGACAGCCACCGGACGGCCGCCGACTACGCAGTGGCCAAGGGTCGAGTCGACCTCGTCGACATCCCGTTCGATGCGGCCGTCACGCTCGCGCTCACCCTCGGTGGCGGCCTTGCGCTGGTCGATGCGCTGGTGCGTCGCTGGGTCGAGGGCGGGCTGCTGCACGGCGTGCTGCTGGTCGCCTGCGTGGTGACGCTGACCAGCGCACTGTCGCTGCCGGCCTCGCTGTGGCGCACCTTCGTGATCGAGCAGCGCTTCGGCTTCAACCGGGTCACGCCCCGCATGTTCGTCGCCGACCTGCTGCGCTCGACGCTGGTGGGTTGCCTGCTCGGCCTGCCGCTGCTCGCGGCCGTGCTCTGGCTGATGGAGGCGATGGGACCGTCCTGGTGGCTGTACGCGTGGGCGGTCTGGGTGGCCTTCAACCTGCTGGTCCTCGCGGTCTATCCGACGCTGATCGCTCCCCTCTTCAACCGGTTCACCCCCCTGACCGACCCCGCCCTCGAGGCCCGTGTCAAGGCGCTGCTCGAGCGCTGCGGCTTCGAGGCGCGCGGCCTGTACGTGATGGACGGGAGCCGTCGCAGCAGCCACGGCAACGCCTACTTCACCGGCATGGGCCGCGGCAAGCGCATCGTGTTCTTCGACACCCTGCTCGAGCGCCTGAGCCCGGATGAAATCGAGGCCGTGCTGGCCCACGAGCTCGGGCACTTCCGCCTGCGCCACGTGGCCAAGCGGATCGCCTGGACCTTCGGGGCGAGCTTCGTGTTCCTCGCCGCGCTTGCGTGGCTGGAATCGCAACCCGGGTTCCAGCCCGCCCTCGGCGTGCCCCACGCCTCGACCGCCATGGCGCTGGTCCTGTTCTTCCTGGTCCTCCCGCACTTCACCTTCCTGCTGCAACCGCTGGCCTCCGCCTACTCGCGCCGCCACGAGTTCGAGGCCGACCGCTACGCGGCCGGCCACGCTCGCGGCGGCGATCTCGCGCAGGCCCTGGTCAAGCTCTACAAGGACAACGCCGCCACGCTCACGCCCGACCCGCTGCACTCGCTGTTCTACGATTCGCACCCGCCCGCGGCGGTGCGCATCGCGCGTCTCGAGGGCGCCTGAGATGGCCGCGACGCTCGCGCATCGCCAGTGCCGGCCGGATGCCCCCGCGCTGGCAGCCGACGCGCTGCCCGGCCTCCTGGAGCAAGTGGCCGGGTGGCGGATCGACAACGGATACCTGGTGCGCGAATTCCGCTTCGCGGACTACCACCGCACGATCGCCTTCGTGAACGCGAGTGCGTGGATCTCGCACGCGCAGGACCACCATCCCGACCTCGAGGTCGCCTACGCTCGCTGCAGCGTACGCTTCATCACGCACTCGGCCGGCGGCCTCACGGAAAACGACTTCATCTGCGCCGCGCGCCACGACGCGCTGGTGGCCTAGCGTGACCGTCCGCTCGCCATCGCCCCGGGAGTACGCCTCCTGAAGCCACGGTCGCCACCCGGTTCACGACCGGGCCCGGTCGTCACCCGAGGGGGGGTGGTGGTCGCCACCTTCGGCCGGCATGTCGAGGTGATGCCGGACGCAGGCGACACCGCCATCGGCTGCGTGGTGCGCGGCCGTCGACTCGAACCGGTCTGCGGAGACCGGGTACGCCTCGCGCTGCCGGCCGAGGGACGCGATGCAGCGCAGGGCGTGATCGAATCGATCGAGCCCCGGCGCAACCTGATGTTCCGGCGCGATGCCTTCCGCGAAAAACTCCTCGCGTCCAACCTCGACGCCGTCCTCTGCGTGGTCGCCCTGCAACCGGCGTTCTCCGAGGACCTCGTATCCCGGTGCCTGATCGCCGCCGAGGCGGCCGGACTCGACATGGCGATCGCGCTCAACAAGATCGATCTTCCCGGAGAGGATGCGGCGCGCGGGCGGCTGGCGCCGTTCGCCGCGCTCGGCTATCCGGTGATCGGCGTGTCGGCGCGCGAGGGGGCGGGACACCTGCTCGAACGACTGGCCGGGCGCCGGACGCTCCTCATCGGCCAGTCGGGCATGGGCAAGTCGACGCTGATCAACGCGCTGGTGCCGCAGGCGCGGGCGGCGACCGGGGACATCTCGATCGCGCTCGACAGCGGGCGGCACACCACGACCTCGAGCCGCCTGTACGCCCTTCCCGCCGGCGGCGACCTGCTCGACTCACCCGGCCTGCAGGCATTCGGCCTCGCGCACCTCGATCGCCGGCAACTGGCCTCGGCGTTCCGCGAGTTTCGTGCGCTGATGGGGCAGTGCCGCTTCGGGGACTGCGCGCATCGCTCGGAACCCGACTGCGCGGTACTCGCGGCGGTCGCCCGCGGCGACGTGCATCCGACGCGACTCCAGACCTGGCACCGGCTGCTCGACGAACGCCCGAGGGGCTACTAGCCAACCGAGCCCCCTCGGCATCGGTCATGTCCCGCGGCTGCCTCCGGCGGCAAGCAACGCGTCGAGCAGGGCCCGGGGAGCCGCAGGCAGACGGCGGCTCGCGCTCGACTCGCCGAGCCGGGAACCCAGGCGCCGGACGGCGCGTGCCAGCGGCTGTCCGCTCGCGTAATGGGCGAGCGAGGTGTGCGCGCGTCGCACCGCGAGCACGCGCTGGGCGCTGCTGGGCAGGTGCCCGGGAGGGGGAGGCGACGGGCAGTCCGCCTGGGGCCGACGGAACGTCACGCACACGTTGCCTCCGTCGGGCGACACCCAGCAGGCCACCGGCTGGAGTCCGGCACGCTCGCCGATGCGCTCGAGGGTGGCGGGATTGAAGTTGTAGAGATGCGCGAAGTGGTAGAGGTGCCCGGGCGCCTGGCAGGTCGCCTCGACGTTGGGTACCTCGATCACGGCAAGACCGCCCGGTGCGAGCCATTCGCGCACCCTGCCCAGCGCCGCCGCCGGGTCGCGCAGGTGCTCGAGCACGTGGAACATCGTGACCAGGTCGAACACGGCCTCGCCGGGTTGCGCCTCGGCGAACGAGCAGATCTGCAGGTCGAGGCCGAGTTCCCGCTGCGCGTGCTCGGCATAGCCGCGGTTCGGTTCGATACCCTTCACCGCGAGCCCGGTACTCCTGCCCAGGAGGTAGGCGAATTCGCCCCCGCCCGCCCCGACGTCGAGCGCGCGGCGCGCCCCGGGTGCGAGGACAGGCAGGCGCGAGAGCCGGTCCAGCGCGACCCTGCCCGCTCGCAGCAGGTGCCGGCGCGACGGTGCGTACGCCTGCTTGTAGTCGAGCCGGTAGCGCTTCGAGTAGAACTCGTCGATCTGCGCGGCATCGGGCATGGGATCGGTCCGCACCAGACCGCAGCCCGAGCATGCGACGGTGCGCAGCGGCGCGCCGTCGCGGTCGCGCAGCGACAGCACGGTCGCCGCGGACTCCCCGCACAGCACGCACGGATCGCGGGCAACGAGCGACTCGCCCGGAACGGGCCCGGCAACGGTACGGCCATCAGCCATCGTGTTCATCCTGGAGACCTCCACGGCGAGAGGAACGGTCGCGCGCACGCGCGACCGGCGTGGCTCGCGAGCATACCGCCCGCGCGCGCGGTGCGGCATGCGCGCGTCCGTGCCGGCGCTCACTCCAGTTCGAGTCCGGCGCTCTTCACCACCCGCGCCCACTTGGCGATTTCCGCCTCGACGAACGCCTGGAACCGCGCACCGGTCAGCGCGGCGGGATCGGCCCCCTGGCCGCGGAGCATCTCGGCCACCCGCGCATCGGCCAGCGCGCGTCCCGCCTCGGCCTCCAGCAGGCGGGCGCGCTCGCCAGCCAGCGCCGCGGGCGCAAACAGGCCGAACCACGCCACGGCCTCGTAGCCGGGGAGCGCCTCGGCCACCGGGGGAACCCCGGGCAGCGCCGCGCTCGGCTGCCGAGAGGTGACCCCGAGCGCGCGCAGGCGCCCGCTGCGGATGTGGGAAAGGGCGGTGGTGACGTTGGGGAACATCATCGCCACATGCCCGGCCATCACGTCGGACAGCCCCGGCGTGCTGCCCTTGTAGGGGACGTGCAGCAGGTTGATGCGGGCCATGTCGGCGAACAGCACGCCGGCGAGATGCTGCGAGAATCCGGTGCCGGCCGACGCGTAGGTCAGTGCACCGGGGCGCTCCCGGGCCAGCGCGATCAGTGCCCGCACGTCGCGGGCAGGCAGCGACGGATTGACCACCAGCACGTTGGGTACCGTCGCGACCAGGGCGAGCGCGGTGAAGTCCCGGATCGGATGGTAGGGAAGCGACTTCCTGAGGCTGGCGTTGATCGCGTGCGTGCCGCTGTGGCCCATGAGCAGCGTGTAGCCGTCGGGGACCGCGCGCGCCACGAGTTCGGTACCGATGATGCCGCTCGCGCCGGCCCGGTTGTCCACCACGAAGGGCTGGGCCATGCTCTCGGCGAGACGATGGGCGATGGCGCGCGACAGGATGTCCGCCCCGCCGCCGGGCGGCCCGGGCACGATCAGGCGGACCGGGCGGGCCGGGTAGCCGGACTGCGCCGACGCCGGGCCCGAGGCGATGGCGACGGGGAGGAGCAGCGCGACGGCGCGCAGTGATGCCGGGGCCATGATGCGGGACGGCGACGATGCCGCAGGGTTCGACGTCGGCCTAGTCTAGCCGTTCGACCGCGAACACGCGCGAGGCCTGCGCAGGTATCCTCGCCTCGTCGCCGCACCGCCGCGCCCGCCACCTCCGCCCCATGCCGAGCCTCCAGTCCCCCGTCCCCCGCCTCGCGCGCACCCTGCGCGCGGCCGCGTGCCTCGCATCGCTTTGCGTGGCGGGAGCCGCGCAGGGCAACGGGATCCGCGCCCCGGATCCCGAGGAACTGTCGGTCTCGGTCGGCTCGTGGCTGTGCGAACGCTACCTGCCTGCCGTCGGCGCACAGGGAGCGCTCGCCCGCGACATCCTCGACTCGGTAGAACCCTTCGCGCTCGGCTACGTGGCCGGCGTGGCCGATGCCACCGGGCGGCGGGTGGCCGACAACCCGGAGACCGAGCGCCGCGTCGTGTCGCTGCTGACCGACGGATGCCGGGCGGACGCCGGACGCGCGATCCGCGACGTCACCCTGCTGGTCGGGCGCGCGATGGTCGAGGCGAACGCCGCCCACGAGACGGCGGAGGGTACCCCTCCCGGTCCCGGGCGCAGCGCATGCGGCCCGTGGCTGGAGGCGAGGACCCGTGGCCCGGTGCCGCGAACGGACAACTGGGCGGAGGGCTACGTGAACGCGCGCTTCGAACGCGCGGGGCGGGGCCTCATTCCGACTGCCCGCAATCGAACACGCGTGCTCGATCAGGTCGCGGCATCCTGCTCGGCCTCGCCCTCGGGCACCGTGCGCGAGGCCGCTCGCCGTGCCGCCGACCAGGCGCTGGCAGGCGCCGGCACCTCGCGCTGAGCCATCCCCATCCCGAAGACCCCCTGAACCACGACGGAGTAGCCCATGGCCGAACGCCCGGAAGACCGCATGCCCGAACCCGTGATGGATGGCGAGGCCCTCTGTCGCGAGGAGATCTACACCGACGGCAAGGTCGGCACGCTGCGTTGCCTCGTACCGGTGAAACTCGATGGCAGCCAGGATCCCGCCCGGCCGATGCGCTTCGTCGGCGAAGCGCAGATCCTCACCCCCGCCGGTGCCCTGCCGCTGTCCTTCGACGTGCCGGGCGGGACGCTCGCCGAGGCGGTGGTCAACTACGCAGACGCCGCCCGCGAAGGCATCGAACGCGCGGTGCGCGAGATCCAGGAAATGCGGCGCCAGGCAGCCTCCGGCCTGGTCATCCCGAAGGGGCCGATCGGGCCGGGCGGGCTGCCCGGCGCCGGCGGCGGCGGGGGCCGCATCCAGATGCCCTGACCGGCGCGACCGGCAGCCGGCCAGCCCTCGCGCGGCGCGCGAGCGCGCCGGCGCTCAGGGAAGCTCGACCTCGACGTTGTCGATCAGCCGCGTGCGTCCCAGGCGCGCAGCCGCCAGCACGACCAGGCGTCGATCCGCGGCGGTCGCCGGCTGCAGGTCGCTCTGGCGGCGCACCGCGAGGTACTCGGGCTGCCATCCCCGTGCCGACAACTCGTCGTGCGACTCGCGCTCGATGCGCCCGTGCAATTCGCCGGCCAGCACCCGCGCCCGCGCGCGCATCAGCACTGCATGCAGTTGCGGGGCCTCGGCTCGCTCGCTCCCGGAGAGGTAGGAGTTCCTCGAAGACAGCGCGAGTCCGTCGGGTGCGCGCACGGTCTCGGCGGGAATGATCTCGATCGGCAAGGCGAGTTGCCGGACCATGTCGCGCAGCACGATGTACTGCTGGTAGTCCTTCTTGCCGAACAACGCGGCGTGCGGACGGACCATGTTGAACAGCTTGAGCACGACGGTGGCTACCCCGCGGAAGTGCCCGGGGCGCACCGCGCCATCGAGCACGTGCTGGAGCGCGGAGGGCTCGACCACGAAGGTCTGCGGCTCGGGGTAGATCTCCCGCTCGTCGGGCGCGAACACCACGTCGGCCCCCGCGGAGCGGCACTTCTCGCAGTCCGCCTGCAGCGTGCGCGGATAGCGATCGAAGTCCTCGCGAGGGCCGAATTGAAGGCGGTTCACGAAGATGCTCACGACCGTGCAGGCGGCCCTCGGCTTGGCGAGCCGCACGAGCTGGATGTGCCCGTCGTGGAGGTTGCCCATCGTGGGCACGAACACGTTGTTGGGTTCGCGCTGGAGCCGCTCGCGCAGCGCGGCAACGGAGTGGATCACGTCCATGACGGCCTGGTGTGTAGACGGAGGGCTGGGGCCAGGGCTAGAAGGAATGCTCCGGACCGGGGAAGGTACGCGCCTTGACCTCGCGCACGTAGGCGGCAACGGCCGCCTCGATGCTGCCGGCCCCCTGCATGAAGTTCCTGACGAACCGCGCCTTGCGCCCGGGGAACACGTCGAGCATGTCGTGCAGCACCAGCACCTGCCCGGAGCAGTCCACGCCGGCGCCGATGCCGATGGTGGGGACCGGGCAGGCGCGGGTCAGTTCGGCGGCCAGCGCAGCCGGGATGGCCTCGAACAGCAGCAGGCCGGCTCCGGCCGCCGCGAGTTCGGACGCCTCGTGTCGCAGGCGCGCCTGGGCGTCGGCGTCCCTGCCCTGCACGCGGTAGCCGCCCAGCTGGTGGACCGACTGCGGGGTGAGCCCGATATGCGCGCACACGGGCACGCCGCGCTCGACGAGGAAACGCACGGTCTCCACCATCGCCACGCCACCCTCGATCTTCACCATCTGCGCACCGGCGGCCATCAACGAGGCCGCATTCTCGAACGCCTGCTGGGGGCTGACCTGGAAGGAGCCGAATGGCATGTCGGCCACGATGAAGGCCTTCGTCGCGGCGCGTGCCACGCACTCGGTGTGGTAGACCATGTCGCGCAGCGACACGCTCAGCGTGGAGTCGCGTCCCTGCACCACCATGCCGAGCGAGTCGCCCACGAGGATGGTGTCGACTCCGGCGCGCTCGAGCAGCGACGCGAAGCTGGCGTCGTAGGCGGTGAGCATGGCGATGGGTTCCCCGCGCCCGGCCATCTGGCGAAGGGTATGCAGGGTCACTCGCGCGAGGCGCGGCGTATCGGCCGTGGCCGGGCCGCTGGCCGAGGGCTGTCCGGCGGTACCGTAGGGGGGAGTCATGGCAGTGGGCTGGGCGGGCGGCGTCGAGCGCCGCGGGTGGCGAGTATCGTCCGCCCGCCAGCGGGATGCAAACGCACGGACGCTGGCCGGGGCGCTCAGCCGCCCCGGCTGAAGAACGCGCGGCGCCCGCGCATGTCGGCCATCTGCTGGAGGAGCAGGCCGAAGTCCTCGTCGCCCTCGGAAAAATCGAGGTGGTCGCTGTTGACGATCAGCACCGGCGCCGCCTCGTAGCGGTAGAAGAACTGGCTGTAGCTGGCGGCGAGCCGCTCGAGGTACTCCTCGCTGATCCGACGCTCGTAGCCGATCGCGCGCCGACGGACCCGCTCGACCAGCCGATCGGTGGAGGCCTGCAGGTAGATCACCAGGTCCGGCGCCGGGATCTCTGGCTTGAGCCGCTCGTACACCTGTTCGTAGAGCCGGTATTCGTCGTCCTCGAGCGTCAGGCGGGCGAACAGCGGGTCCTTCTCCAGCATGAAGTCCGCGACGGTGACCTGGCCGAAGAGATCGCCCTGGGCCCGTGCGCGCAGCTGCTCGACGCGCTGGAACAGGAAGAACAGCTGCACGGGCAGCGCATAGCGCCGCGGATCCTCGTAGAAGCCCGGGAGGAACGGGTTGTCGCCGGGCCGCTCGAGCAGTTCGCTGCCACCCGCCACGGCCACGAGGCGGCGCACCAGCGTGGTCTTGCCGGCGCCGATCGGGCCTTCGACCACCACATGCCTCAATCGGGAGGGCCAGTTCATGGCATCGGATCCGCCCGGTGCTCGCCCGACAACCGCTCGAGTTCACCGGCCGCGAGCAGCGGCCCGTCGCGCTCGATGGCCTGCGCGGCAACGGCCGGCAGCAGCGCGGCGACCGGCCCGAGCCCGGGTACGCGGCAGCCGGGCGCGATCTCGGCCAGTGGCCTCAGCACGAACGCGCGCGCGGCCATGCGCGGATGCGGCAGTTCGAGGCCGGGCTCGGCGACGCGAGCCTCGCCGTGCATCAGCAGGTCGAGGTCCAGTCGGCGCGGCGCATCGCGAAACGACCGCGTGCGCCCGCACGCGGTCTCCAGCGCGAGCAGCGCGTCGAGCAGTTCGCGGGGAGCCAGCGTCGTGTCCACGGCCACCACCGCATTGCAGAACTCCGGCTGGTCGAGATAGCCCACCGGCGCGCTTCGATACAGCGAACTGACCGCGACCATCCGGGTGCCGGGCAGGCGCGCGATCGCCCGCGCCGCATCCGCCAGTTGCACGGATGGCTCGCCGAGGTTCGCACCCAGCGCGACATAGGCCCGCACCGCCCCCGCCGCCCGCGGCGAGCGCCCGGCGGCCGGGCCGCAGGCGGCGGACGCGAGCGCCGCGGATTCACGCGGGGTCACCGTCCCCCCCTGCGCGCCCCCCGCGCCCGGATCGACGGCGCCGACGCCGCGGCCGACCTGCGGCGGGGGAGTCGGCCACCAGCATCTGTTCGCGCTCGGACTCCGCCGCGTGCTGGAACCGTGTCCACCACTGCCCGAGTTCCGCGTCGATCTCGCCGCTCTCGCATCGCAGCAGCAGGAAATCGTAGGCGGCCCGAAAGCGTTCCTGCTCGAGCAGCCGGAACGGACGTCGACCGGAACGGTGCTCGAAGCGAGGCTGCAGCATCCAGATCTCGCGCATCTGCGCGGTGAACCGGCGCGGGATCGCCAGACGCTCGACCTGGCGCGCGATCACCCCGTCCATCGCATCGGACATCGCGACCATCGGCGGCTTGCCACCGCCCTCGCCACGCTCCCGCTCCCACTGCGCAAGCAGCTCGTGCCAGAGCAGCGTGGCGAACAGGAAGCCCGGCGAGATGCTGCGGCCGGCGTTGACCCTGGCGTCGGTGTTCTCCAGCGCCTTCATCACAAAACGCTCGCCCAGGGGCTGCTCGAGGATCACGTCGAGCATCGGCAACAGGCCGTGGTGCAGGCCTTCGCTGCGCAGCCGTCCGACGGCGCTCACCGCGCCACCGCCCAGCAGCAGCTTGAGCGTCTCGTCGAACAGGCGGGCCGGCGGTACGTGGGTGAGCAGCGGCGCGAACTCGGCGATGGGCTCGCGGGTCCCGCGCTCGATCTCGAAGCCCAGCGAGGCGGCGAAGCGCACGGCCCGCAGCATGCGCACCGGGTCTTCGCGGTAGCGCCGAGCCGGATCGCCGATCATCCGCAGCGACCGACGGCGCACGTCCGCCACCCCGCCGTGGAAATCGATGATCGTCTCGTTGCTCGGGTCGTAGAACAGCGCGTTGACGGTGAAGTCGCGGCGCGCGGCATCCTGCTCGCGATTCCCGTACACGTTGTCGCGGATCAGCCGGCCATGCTCGTCGGTCTGCCGCACTCCCGCCACCGGCAGGGCGCGGCGACCGGCCGGTCGGGGACCGTCCACGGCATCGACGGCCTCCTCGGCCTCCTCGGGGTCGGGCGGGGCACCGTCACCGCGGAAGGTGGCCGTTTCGATCACCTCCGGCCCGGCGAGCACGTGGACCAGCCGGAAGCGGCGCCCGATGATGCGCGAGCGGCGGAACAGCGCGTGCACCTGCTCGGGGGTGGCGTTGGTCGCCACGTCGAAATCCTTCGGCGTGCGGCCGACGAGAAGATCGCGTACGGCCCCCCCGACGACATAGGCTTCGTAGCCGTGCTGTTGCAGCGTGCTGGCCACGCGCAGCGCACCCGGGCTGATCCTGTCGCGGCCGATGCCGTGCGCCTCGCGGGCGATCACGGCGGGTGCTCCGCGGCGCGTCGTGCGGGCCGGCCCCGAGAAGATGCGGCGCAGCAGGGATCGGATCATGGGTCGGGACGGGTCTCGCTCGCGCGGGGCGGCGACCGCGTCGACCCCACCCGGCGAAAAGCGCCGACTATACCACCCGGGTCCGGCCACCCCGGCGCCGAGCCGGCTGGCTCAGGCCGGCAGCCACACCTCGCGCCCTTCGTGACGGAAGCGGCCCAGCCTGCAACCGAGCGCCCGCTCGACCTGCCCCGACTCCACCAGGGCCTTCGCCTGCCCGGTCGCGAGGCCGCCCTCCGGCATCATCAGTGCAAGCCGCTGGTCGGGCGCCATCGGCCAGCCCGAGGGATGGACCACCACCAGCGCCGTGCCGGCCCGCCCCTCGCACCAGGCCTGCAGCCGGCGCGCGAGCAAGGCCTGGCTCGAGAGGTCAAGATACGTCCCGGGCTCGTCGAGCAGCAGCACGCCCGCCCGCTGCGCAAACAGCTGGGCCAGCCGGGCACGCTGGCGCAGTCCGCCCGACAGTTCGCCCAGCCGGGCGTCGGCCATCGGCTCGAGTCCGAATGCAGCCAGTTCCTGCTCGACCACGGCGTCCGGCGGATCGTGCCACGGGGCACCGGGCCAGCCGCCCGGGCTCCATGGCAGGCGTCCCAGCGCCACGAATTCGCGAACCCTTCCCTCGTAGCCGGGGGCCTCGTCCTGCGGCAGCAGGGCGAGGCGCCGCGCGCGCTGCACCCGCGGCCACTCACCGATCGGCCGCCCCGCGAGCAGCCGCTCGCCCGCCGTCGGCGCACGGTGCCCGGCCAGCACCTCGAGCAGGGTCGACTTCCCCGCACCGTTCGGGCCGCACAGCAGCCAGAGCTGTCCGGGCTGCAGGTGGAGGTTGGCCTGCCGCAGCAACGCGCGCCCGCCGCGACCGATCGCCAGATCGACCGCGCGCAGGTCCGATGCGATCGGCTGCGCCGTCATCGCTTCGCGAGCAGCCAGAGGGTGAAGGGCACGCCGATCAGGGCGGTCACCACGCCCGCAGGCAAGGCCTGCGGGGCCAGGACGCTGCGCGCGGCGGCGTCGGCCAGCACGACCAGCGCGCCTCCGGCCAGCGCCGCGCAAGGCAGCAGAACGGCGTGCCGCGTGGCGCCGATGCGTCGAACCAGATGCGGCACCACCAGCCCGACGAAACCGATCGCGCCACCGAGCAGCACCGCACCGACGGTGGCCGTCGCGGAAAGGGCGACCACCGCGACCTGCATCGGGATCACGCCCACGCCCAGCGAAGCCGCCTTCGACGGGCCCAGTGCCAGCGCGTCGAGCGAGCGCGCGAGCGCGATGCACGCGGCCAGCAGCCCGAACGCGCCGACGAGCGCGACGCCGCCTGCCCGCGCGTGCTCGAGATCGCCGAGCAGCCAGTGCACCATCCCGCGCAACGCAGGCTCGGGGGCGAGTGCCAGCAGAAGGCTCGACAGCGCACCGCACCCGGTCGCGATCACCACACCGGCGAGCAGCACCCGCGACAGCCCGCCACCGCCCGCCACGCTGACGACCGCGAGCAGGGTGAGCGCGGCGACGGCGCCGCTCAGGGCCGCCGGCGCCGCCCACGCGGCGGCCCCGGACGACAGGGCAGCCAGCGCACCGACGCCGGCGCCGCCGGACACGCCGAGCACGTAGGGGTCGGCCAGCGGATTGCGCAGCAGCGCCTGCAGCAGCGTGCCGGCCAGCGCGAGCAGCGCACCGCAGCAGAAGCCACCCAGCACGCGCGGCAGGCGCAGCTCGCGCACGATCTCGCGCTCGAGCGCTCCGCCCCCGCCGAAGAGGCTGGCCACCACGTCCACCGGCGCGATGGATACGCTGCCCAGCAGCAGCGCCGCGACCACGCACAGCAGTGCGCCGAGCGCGAATACGGCCGTGGTCGCTGCCTCGCCGCGCACCGTCGAGCGGCTCAGCGCGCCGCGTCGCCGCGGAGACTGATCACCGGCCAGCCTCGCTCGCGCGCGGTCTCGAGCAGGCGCTCGTCGGGGTCGACGACCACCGGATGGGTCACCTGCTCGAGCAGGGGCAGGTCATTGGCCGAGTCGCTGTAGAAGACGGAGGACTCGAAATCCTCCAGTCGCTGGCCGCGAGCCGCCAGCCACTGTTCCAGCCGCTGTACCTTGCCCTCGCGGAAGCACGGCGTGCCGGCCACGCGGCCGGTGTAGCGTCCCCCGGCCCGCTCGGGTTCGGTCGCCAGAAGGTGCTCGATGCCGAAGGCGCGCGCGATCGGCGCCGTCACGAATGAATTGGTCGCCGTCACCACCGCGCGCAGGTCGCCACGGTGTCGGGCGACGAGGTCGCGCGCCGGCTCGCCGATCATGGGCATGATCCGCTCGGCCATGAACCGCTCGTGCCAGCGGGCGAGTTCGTCCGCGCTGTGGCGGGCCAGCGGCGCGAGCGCGAACGCGAGGAAGGCGTGGATGTCGAGCGTCCCGGCCTTGTACTGCTCGTAGAACTCGCGATTGCGCGCCTCGTAGTCCTCCCGGTCGAGGACCCCCGCGTCGATGAGGAACTGGCCCCACTCGTAGTCGCTGTCTCCGGCGAGCAGGGTATTGTCGAGGTCGAACAGCGCGAGCTTCATCGGTCGGACTCCGGAGTGTCGGGGCTGCTCGCCGCGCGCAGCCACTCGCGGGCGAGGGCGACCGTGGGCGCCCGCTTGGCCGCAAGGGACCATCGGTCCAGCGCATCGAGCATGGCCAGCAGGGTCGGGAGGTCGCGCGGCACGTTGACCAGCAGCCAGTCGAGCAGGTCCTCGCCGGCCACCATGCCCCGGGCTGCCGCATGCCGGGCCATCGCCGCGCGGCGGGCCGACTCCGACAGCGGCCGCACCTCGTAGACCAGCCCCCACGACAGGCGGGTGATCAGGTCGGCGCGCAGCGCGAGGCGGGCCGGGGGATGATCGCCTGCGACCAGGAGCTCGCCGGCGCGAGCCTCCATGCGAACGACGTTGTAGAGATTGAACAGCGGCTGCTGGCCCGCGTCGGCCATCCTGTGCACGTGGTCGAGCGCGACACGAACCGGCCGCCCGCTGCCCTCGGCGACCAGCCGCTCCAGCGCGGCCGGCGCGGAGTCGGCCGCAAGGTCGACGTACAGCCCGCCGGGCTGAGCGGACCACGCACGAAGCAGGTGGGTACACCCGCACCCCGTCCCCCCCCAGATGTAGAGGGTCCGGGACTCCCCGCCCGCCGCCGCCGGGGCGCGCAGGCGCGCGATCAGCTCCTCGTTGTCGCCGACCACGAAGGCCGGAAAGTCCTGTGGCCGGGGCACCTCGAGGTCGAGCAGCCCCTGCGGATGGGCCGGGGATTCGACTGGGGACCGACCGGGGGTTCGACCCGCGACCTGCGTGTCCTGCTCCATCAGGCTCACCGTCTCAGTCCCGGTAGGCAGCACTCGAGAGATAGTGGGCGCGCAGATGGCGCAGCCATACGAGCAGGGCAGCGCTTGCGGGC
This sequence comes from uncultured Pseudomonadota bacterium, assembly GCA_903831455.1. Lineage (GTDB taxonomy): Bacteria > Pseudomonadota > Gammaproteobacteria > Burkholderiales > CAIKXV01 > CAIKXV01. Next base: position 30,208 of record CAIKXV010000027.1, read on the forward strand.
AGCGCGAGCAGCACGCCGAGGAAACCGAACAGCTGGCCGAAGGCCAGCAGCGCGAAGATCACGACCACCGGATGCAGTCCGATGCGATCGCCGACCAGGCGCGGCACCACCACGTAGCCCTCGAGGAACTGTCCGACTCCGAACACGGCCCACACCCAGAGCAGCGGGCCCAGCGCCTCGAACTGCATCAGCGCCACGACGCTCCCCAGCACGATCCCGAACAGGGCGCCCACGTAGGGGATGAACACGGTGAGTCCCGTGAGCAGCCCGATGGCGACCGCGTAGTCGATGCCCACCAGCCACAGTGCGACGGCATAGAAGAGCGCCATCACCACCATCACCGACACCTGGCCGCGCAGGAACTCGTCGAGCACCGCGTCGATCTCGCGGGCGATGCCGGCGACCTTCGCATGCAGGTGGCGGGGCACCAGTTCGTCGATCGAGGCGACGATCTCGTCCCAGTCGCGCATGAAATAGAACAGCACCAGCGGCACGAGCATCAGGTTCACGAAGAACCCGACGACGGCCAGCCCGCCGCTCGCGAGGGAGGGCAACACCCAGGCGGCGATCCGTTGCGGCGAGGGCATCTGCTCGATGGCCAGCGCGCGCAGGTGGTCGAAGTCGAGGTCGAGATCGAGATGGTCGCGGGCGAGGGGCTCGAGCCGGACGCGCGCGTACTCGAAGAAGCGCGGCAGCCCCTCGGAGAGCCGGGCGAGCTGTTCCTGGATCAGTGGCACCACCACCAGCAGCAGCGCGACTCCGCCGACCAGCAGCAGCACCATCACGACCGAGGCGGCCAGTCCCCTCGACATCCCGCGCCGGGACAACCACGCCACCTGCTTCTGGAAGATGTAGGCGAGGATCAGCGCGAACAGGAACGGCGTGAGCACCGGGCCCAGCAGGTAGAGCAGCCAGGCGATGCCTGCACCCAGCGCGAGCCAGAAAAGACCGATCGCCGCGCGTGAACGAGGATCGGGCGCGCTCATCGGGGTCGCCTCGGGGGCGCGTCGCTCCCGGCCCGGCCGAAGCCGGCCGCGCGCAGGGAAGGGAACCGCTTTGGTAGAATCATCGGCGGAATGTAGCGGCGGTGACCGGATAACTCAATGACGGGCCGTCCTGCCGGGCTGGTGCATGCGGCCCGGCCCCACGCAGACGAGGCAGCCCTTGAGCCAGAACGACACCGGTGCGAAAGCCGCCGGGCTGAGCTACCGCGACGCGGGCGTGGACATCGATGCCGGCGATGCACTGGTCGAGGCGATCAAGCCGCTGGCCGCCCGCACCCGCCGCGACGGCGTGCTGGCGGGCATCGGCGGATTCGGCGCCCTCTTCGAGGTCCCTCGCCGCTATCGCGAGCCGGTGCTGGTGTCCGGCACCGACGGCGTCGGCACCAAGCTCAAGCTCGCCTTCGCGATGCAGCGGCACGACACGATCGGCATCGACCTGGTGGCGATGAGCGTCAACGACATCCTCGTCCAGGGCGCCGAGCCGCTCTTCGTCCTCGACTACTACGCCACCGGACGCCTGTCGGTGCCGGTCGCGGCCGATGTCGTTCGCGGCATCGCGGCAGGCTGCGAGCAGGCCGGCTGCGCGCTGATCGGCGGCGAGACCGCCGAGATGCCGGGCATGTACTCCGAGGGCGAGTACGACCTGGCCGGCTTCTGCGTCGGCGTGGTCGAGAAGTCGCGCGTGATCGACGGCACCTCGGTGGCACCCGGGGACTGCGTGATCGGACTCGCCTCCAGCGGGCTGCACTCGAATGGCTATTCGCTCGCCCGCCGCATCGTCGAGCATGCCGGCGCAAGCCTGGACCAGCCCTTCGGCCGCGGCACCCTCGGCCAGGCGCTGCTCGAACCCACCCGCATCTACGTGCGTGCGGTGCTGCCCCTGCTGGCCGATGTCCCGGTACGCGCGATCGCGCACATCACCGGCGGTGGGCTGCCGGGCAACGTGCCGCGCGTGCTGCCCGACGCGGTGGCTGCCCGGCTCGATCCCGCCTCGTGGTCGAGGCCTGCGCTCTTCGACTGGCTGCAGTCGGCCGGAGGAGTCGCCTCCGACGAGATGTACCGTACGTTCAATTGCGGCATCGGCATGGTGCTGGTGGTGCCCGAGGCCGATGCCCGCCGCGCGATCGAACGGCTCGAAGCCGCGGGCGAGCGCGCAATGCCGATCGGCCGCATCGAGCCTCGCGCGCCGGGTGCCGATGCGGTGCTGATCGGATGACCGGCCCGGGCACCTCCGCGCCACCGCCGCGCCCCACCGGCGAACCACCGCGGGTCGTGGTCCTCGTGTCCGGACGCGGCAGCAACCTGAGGTCGATCGTCGCGGATCGCCCCCCCTGCGAGTTCGCTGCGGTGATCAGCAACCGGCCGGACGCCGGCGCACTGCAGTTCGCGCATGAATCCGGCATCCCGACCCGTGTGGTCGATCATCGTGCCTTCCCCGATCGCCCCACGTTCGAGGCCGCGCTGGCCGATGCGATCGACGGCTGCCGCCCCGCGCTGGTGGTGCTGGCCGGCTTCATGCGCATCCTGGGCGCCGATTTCGTGGAGCGCTACCAGGGCCGGATGATCAACATCCACCCCTCGCTGCTGCCGGCCTATACCGGGCTGCACACGCACCGACGGGCACTGGCCGACGGGGTGCGAGTGCATGGCTGCACCGTGCACTTCGTCACCCCGACGCTCGACTGCGGGCCGATCATCGCGCAGGCGGCCGTGCCCGTGCTGCCCGGCGACGACGAGGACACGCTCGCCGCCCGCGTGCTCGCCCAGGAGCACCGCCTCTATCCCCAGGTCGTGCGCGCATTCGTCGAAGGGCGTCTGGTCATCGAAGGCGGGTGCGTGCGCGTTGATGGAGTCACGCAGCCCGATCGGGAGACCCTGCCGGCGCTGCGCTGGCCCCCGCTGGGCGACCCGCGCTGACCCTCGTTGCACCCACCGACCTCGCGGCTGCAATCCGTTCGTCCCCATCGCCGGACCCGGCAAGGCTCGCCGGACCGGGCACCACCCCACCCCACCCGACCCGGTCCTCGGCCTCCGCCGCCCGGAGCGGGCCGCCAGGACGCGATCGCGCCCCTGCGCCCCCCATCACCCCCTCCCGCCCCGGTCCGACATCGCCAGCCCGCCCCATGCCCGACCAGCCCTCGCCGCATCCGTCCGGTTCTCTCCGCTGCGCTGGCAGGGGTTGCTCGCGGCGCGCGTGGCTGGGCGCGGCCATCGCGCTGGCTGCCGTGCCCGCGCGCCCGACGCTCGCACTCAACTCGCTCGAACCGCGCCTGTCGCTTGCCTATTCGCTCGCACGGTCCGGGCTGGAGATCGCGCGCATCGAGGAGCAGTTCGAACGCAGCGGTTACGCCTATCGCCTGACGAGCGAGGCGCGCGCGGTCGGACTGGCGGCAGTGCTCGCGCGTGGCCAGTCCTGGCGGCGCGAGAGCAGCGGACTGGTACACGGGGCCACCCTTCGCCCGGAACTGTTCGTCGACCAGCGCGGCACCCAACCTCCGCAGCGCGCACGCTTCGACTGGACGGCGGGCCGGGTGGTGTTCGACCGCCTCGCCCCCGCCGGCGAGGAAGCGGCGGGCGAGGCCCCCCTGCCCGACGGCGCGCTCGATCGCCTCAGTTTTCCCTACGCGCTCGCGCGGCTCCCGCTGCCGGAGTCCGAATGGGACATCGCGATCACCGATGGACGTCGCCTCACGACCTACCGATACCGCGTCGTGGCACGCGAGACCCTCCAGGTGCCGGGCGGCACCTTCGATACCGTCCACGTCGCCCGCGTGTCGGGCCGTGACGAGCCCGGCGCCGACATCTGGGTCAGTCGGTCCCCCTCGCCCGTGCCCGTGCGCATCCGGGTCCGCGAGACCGATGGCGCGCTCTTCGAGCAGACCCTGCTCGGCCTGAACCGCGCGTGAGCGAACGCAGCGCCCGCCGCGGGCGGGCCACCTTCGCCGTGGCGATCGCCGCATCGATCGCGCTGCACCTCGCCCTCGCCGGCGCGATCCGCCTCCCGGGGCCGTCGCGCGCGCCGTCGCCGGACCCGGCCTCGGGACCGATCCTGGCGCGCCTGCTCCCGCCGTCGCCCGAGGCACCTGCGGCATTGACCGCCGGCCGGCCGGGGACGGCAGTGGCGAGCGCGCCGAAACGTCCACCGGCCGGCTCGACGACATCCCTGCCGACCCTGTCGCCGCTCGCGGGCCCCGAGCCCCGCACGCAGGGCGAGCACGCCACCGGCGCGGCTGCGCCGCTCCCCGAGGCCGTGGCCCCGGGTCCCGTATCCCCGGAGGCGAACCGCATCGCGCAGACGCCCGACGCGCCGACGCCCGCGCTCGGCGCCGATCGCCCGCCCCTCGCCACCCCGGCCATCCCGCAGGCGGCGCTGGCCACCCTGCCCGCGAGGGGCCGGCTCGACTATTCGATTTCCACCGGCTCGCCCGCGATGCCGGTCGGTCGTGCCACCTACCTCTGGCAGGCCGGCGAAGGCCGCTACCGGCTGGAACTCGTCGCGCGGACCTCGGGGCTGGTCGGGCTGTTCCGCCCGGCCGAGGCGCGCCAGTGGAGCGAAGGGGAACTCGACCAGCAGGGCCTGCGCCCGCTGCGCTTCCACCTCGACCGCGGCGATGGCCGCGTACCCGAAACCGCCACCTTCGACTGGTCGCGTCGACGCATCGCCTTCGGCCGGACCGGCGAGCAGAAGGACGCCCCGCTCGCCGCCGGAACGCAGGACGCGCTGAGCCTGATGCTGCACCTGGCCTTCGCGCCGCCGACCGAGGGTCGACGCGAACTGTGGCTGGTCACCGGCCGGTCGCTGCACCTGCAGGCCTATGCAGCCGCCGGCGCGCAGGCGCTCGAGACACCCGCGGGCGGCTTCCGCGTGGTCCATCTTCGACGCGAGACGGCCGGCGACGACGCCGAGGGGTACGATCTGTGGCTCGCCGAGGATCGACCCTGGCTGCCGGTGCGCATCCGCTGGACCGACCGGCGCGGCCGGATCACCGAGGCCGTACTCGACACCTTCGACCTGCCCTCCCGCTGACCGCCGATCCGCCGATGCCCGCGCTGCCGCCCCCGACCGAACTTCGACTGGACTCCGCGACCCAGGCGCTCTCGCTCGCCAGCGGGTTCGAGCAGCCGGCAGACCGCATCCTTCAGGCCTTCTTCCGCGAACGGCACCACCTCGGGCGCCAGGATCGCGCGTTCGTCGCCGAGGTGGTCTACGCGGTCCTGCGCCGCTGGCGCAGCCTGCAGGCGCGGGCGAACACGGCCGTGCCCCGGTCCCTGGTGCTCGCCGCGCTCGCCACGGTATTCGGCCTCTCCGCGCGTGCGCTCGCCTCCCTGGCCGGGGAGGACGACGTGAAAGGGCTCGCGGCGCTGCGGGCGCGTGCATCCGATGCGCTGCCGCCTGCGGTGGCGCTCGACCTGCCGGACTGGCTCTACGCGCGACTGGTCTCGCAGTCCGGTGCCGAGGACACCTCCCGCCTCGCCCAGGCACTGAACCAGCCCGCGCCGCTGGACCTTCGCGTCAACACGCTGCGATGCACCCGGGAGCAGGCCCTCGCCGTGCTGCGCGAACGGGGCTGGTCGGTCGAGCCGACGCCGTGGTCCCCGGCGGGATTGCGCGTCGCCGGGCATCCCGCGCTCGCCCGCGAGCCGTTGCACCTGGACGGCACGCTCGAAGTGCAGGACGAAGGCAGCCAGTTGCTCGCGCTGCTGGTCGCACCGCGGCGCCGCGAGCGCGTGGCCGATTTCTGCGCGGGGGCCGGCGGCAAGACGCTGGCGCTGGGCGCGCTGATGCAGTCCACCGGCAGCCTGTACGCGATGGACATCTCCGAGCGTCGCTTGCGTGCCTTCGAGCCGAGGCTGCGACGCAGCGGGCTCTCGAACGTGCACCCGATGCTGCTCGCCAGCGCGGCCGACCCACGGCTCAAGCGCCTCGCCGGAAAGTTCGACCGGGTACTGGTGGACGCGCCCTGCTCGGGACTGGGCACGGTCAGGCGGAACCCCGACATGAAATGGCGCCAGGGCGAGGCCGCGGTAGGCGAGATGGCCGCCCGCCAGCGCGAGATCCTCGAGGCGGCGTCGAGGCTGCTGCGCCCGGGCGGTCGACTCGTCTACGCAACCTGCAGCCTGCTCGCCGAGGAAAACGACGCGATCGTCGACGGCTTCCTCGCGGCATCGGGCGCGTTTCGCGAACTCGACGCGTCCGCCGAGCTCGCGGCGCAGGGCGTGCGCGACCTCCATACCGGGACCCGCCTGCGGCTGCTGCCCCACCTGCACGGCACCGACGGCTTCTTCGCCGCCGTGCTCGAGCGCAGCGCGGGCTGAGCGACGGGGCGGCCCATCGCCCGCGCGGCGGCGAAGCGGCCGGGCGGCGGCCTCGGGCACGGGTTGCCCCGACCGTGACGCACCCCTAAAATGACCGGACAAATGGTACGGACAAAGGCGGTACCGTGCTCGGCCGAGCCGGCCAGCCGCCCCCACCCCGACACCCCGGAGGATCTCGACGATGGACCCGATGCCCCTGAAGAACGGTCGGTGGCTGCGCGTGCTGGCTGCGACCCTGCTGGCGGCCGCCTGCGGCAGCGCCGTGGCCCAGGCCTGGCCCAACCGGCCGGTCCGGATGGTCATCCCCTGGCCGCCCGGCGGCGGCGCCGACATCGTCGGGCGCATCCTCGCCGAGCCCCTCGGGCAGGCGCTCGGGCAGACGGTGGTGGTCGAAAACCGGGGGGGCTCGAACGGGGTGATCGGGGCCGAAGCGGTCGCGCGAGCCGTGCCCGACGGCTACACGGTCATGTTCCACAGCGTGACCTCGCACATGCTCAACCCGTCGTTCTTCCCGAAGCTGCCCTACGACACCTTTGCCGACTTCGCGATGGTCGGCCTGGTCTCCGAGGTTCCGCTGGTGATCGTGGTCAACCCTTCGCTGCCGGTGAAGACGCTGCCCGACCTGATCGCGCTCGCCCGCCGCAGCGGCTCCCAGTTGTCCTTCGCCTCGTTCGGGGCAGGCAGCATCAGCCAGCTCGCGGGCGAACTGTTCAACCGCCAGTTCGGCCTGAAGATGGTGCACGTGCCCTACAAGGGCGGCGGCCCGGCGCTGTCGGACGTGCTCGGCGGACACGTGCCGATCTACTTCTCCGGGATCGGCACCTCCCTAGCCCAGATGCGGGCAGGCAAGCTGCGCCCGCTGGGCGTCACCACCGCCGCGCGCTCGAAGCTGCTCCCCCGAGGTGCCCACGGTCGACGAGGCCACCGGCAGCAAAGGCTACGAGGCGGCGGTCATGTTCGGACTGTTCGCACCGGCAAAGACGCCGCCGGAGATCGTGTCCCGCCTCAACGGCGAGGTGGTGAAGCTGCTGAACAGTCCCGAGTTCCAGGCCCGGCTGCTGAACCAGGGCGGTTCGGAACGCGCCACCGCGACCTCGCCGCAGGACATGGTCGCCTACATGAAGGCCAACATGCCCCGCTGGGCCGCCCTGGTCAAGGACATCGGAGCTCGAATTGACTGATCGTCGCCCATCCGCGCCCCACCCTCGCGCGGCGCTCTGGCTGTTCGCCGCGGCCCTCTCCGTCCCGGGCCTCGCCGTCGCGCAGGCCTGGCCGGCCAAGCCGCTTCGCTGGATCGCCCCGTACCCCCCGGGAGGCTCCAGCGACCTCGTCGCACGCGCGGTCTCCGTGCGCCTGACCGAGCAGGTGGGGCAGGCGGTCGTGGTCGACAACCGGCCGGGCGTGGGCGGCAGCCTCGGCTCGGAGATCGCCGCGCGCTCGGCCCCCGATGGCTACACCCTGCTGCTCGCCAACATCGCGCCGCTGGCGATCAACCCGCACATCTATCCCAAGCTCGGCTACGACGTGATGCGCGACTTCGCGCAGGTCACGCTGCTCGCCACCGGCACGAACGTGCTGGTGGTCGGACCTTCGCTCCAGGTGAAGTCGGTCCAGGAACTCATCGCGCTCGCGCGCGCGAAGCCGGGCATCGTGAAGTACGGCTCGGGGGGCAGCGGCACGCCCGCCCACCTCACCGCCGAGTACCTGCGCCTGCTCACCGGCATCGATCTCCTGCACGTGCCGTACAAGGGTACCGGGCAGTCGATCAACGACCTGCTGGCCGGCCAGATCGACATGGTGTTCGCCAGCCCGCCCATCGTCTCCGCCCACATGCGCAGCGGCCGGTTGCGCGGCCTCGCGGTCACCAGCCTCAAGCGCACCCCGCAGAGCCCGGAGCTGCCCACCGTCGCCGAGTCGGGCATCCCGGAATTCCAGATGGTGAGCTGGTGGGGCGTGGTGGTCCCGGCGCGCACCCCGGATGCCGTCATCGCCCGCCTGAACGCCGGCCTGCGCCGATCGCTCGAGTTCCCCGACGTGGTCGAGCGCCTGGCCGCGCTCGGCATCGATCCGCAGTCGGGCACCCCGGCCGAGATGCGCCGCTTCATGGCCGATGAACTCGCCCGTTACGGCAAGCTCGCGCGCCAGATCGGCCTGAAGAGCGAGTAGCCGCCCGCTCACCGTCAACGGCCGCCCGCGGGCGGCCACCGCTTCGTCAACCCCACCGAGGACGTCCGACCATGTTCAATCCGTTCCAGCCGCTGCAACTCATCAAGACCGAGGTGTTCGCCTCCCTTCCCGCCAAGTACCGCAAGAAGCAGCGCAGCGACTGGGCCGATCCCAACCGGCAGGGGGCGGAGATCGAGTGCTTCCTCGAAGGCCCGTCGTTCGACCGCGAGGGCAACCTGTGGTTCGTGGACTGCGCGTTCGGCCGCATCTTCCGGGCCGACCCCAAGGGCAACATCGAACTCGCGCTGCAGTATCCCGGCTGGCCGAACGGGCTGAAGTTCCACAAGGACGGGCGCATCTTCGTGGCCGACTACAAGCTGGGCATCCTCACCATCGATCCGAAGACGATGAAGATCGAGGAAGTGCTGCGCACCGCGTTCAGCGAGGGGTTCAAGGGCTGCAACGACCTGCACTTCGCCTCCAACGGCGACCTGTACTTCACCGACCAGGGCCAGACCGGCATCGCCGACCCCACGGGCCGCGTGTTCCGCTGGCGCGCCAACGGCGCGCTCGACCGGCTGTGCACCAACGTGCCCAGCCCCAACGGCATCACCCTCTCGACGGTCGAGAAGCACTGCTACGTCGGGGTGACGCGATCGAACTCGGTGTGGCGCCTGCCGCTGATGCACGACGGCTCGATCTCCAAGACCGGCGTCTGCATCCAGCTCTCCGGCGGCGTCGGTGGCCCCGACGGCATCGAGATGGACGGCGAGAACGGCCTGCTCGTCTGCCAGCTGGGCATCGGCGTGTGGCGCTTCGACTCGAACATGCTGCCCACCCACCTGATCCACTCGGACAACCCGCACCATCACCACCTCGCCAACATCGCCTTCGGCGGGCCCGACCTGAAGACGCTCTACATCACCGAGTCGCTCTCCGGCGACATCCTGATGGCCAAGCTGCCGGTGGCCGGCAAGCGCATCTACGGCCTGAGCTGATACGCGCCACCCCTCCAACCCACCAGCCGTCACGCGGCACCGGCGCCCGACGCCGGGCCGCGCTCGACCGGAGTACTTCCATGAAGAAGATCCAGAGCGTGCTCATCTACGGCTACGGCGTGATGGGCCGCGGTGTCGCCCGTACCTTCGCCGCGAACGGGTTCGACACCACGGTGCGCTCGGCCCGCGCCGCCTCGCTGACCGACCTGCCCGCGGGCGTGAAGGCCGTGTCCGAACTCCCGGCACGGGCCGCCGACCTCGTCATCGAGCTGGTGCCGGAGGACGTGCCCACCAAGCAGAAGGTCTTCGCCGAGATCGAGGCGGCGTGGCGCGGCCAGGACTACCTGATCGGCACCGGCACCTCGGGCCTCGACCTGGTCGAACTTGCCCGCACGCTGGAGGCGCCGGAGAAGTTCCTCGGCGTGCACTACTTCATGCCCGCGGATACCGCGCCGGTGGTCGAGGTGATGGGCGGACCGGCCTCCTCGCACGAGTCGGTCGACAGCGTCGCCGATGCGCTGCGTCGCTCGGGCAAGGAAACCGTGGTGCTGTATCGACCGATCGTCGGTTTCCTGGTCAATCGGCTCCAGCACGCGATCCTCAACGAAGCCTACTACCTGATCGAGAACGGCGTGGCGGATGCAGCCGCGATCGACCATGCGGCTCGCCGGCTGCTGGCGCCGCGCATGTGCCTGAACGGCCTGATCCAGCAGAAGGACATCAGCGGCCTGAAGATCCACGCCGAGGCGCAGGCCTCCATCGTGCCCGAGCTGTTCCACTCCGGGGTTCCCAACCCGATGCTGCAGTCGATGGTCGCGCGCGGCGAGACCGGACTGGGGGCCGGTCGCGGCTTCTACGACTGGGCCGGCTGCGACGTCGATGCGGTCCGCCGCCAGGCCTCGGCGCAACTCTCCGCGCTGCTCGAGTTCATCGACCGCGGCCTGCCCGCCGCGCTGCCTGGAACCTCGCCGCGCCCGCGCGACCCGCGAGAGCCGTCCTGAGCGGGCCCTCGCGGCCCGCTGCGGGCGCCGGAGGCGCCGCCCGCAGCGCCGCATCCCGGGCAGCGCTCGAAGTTCTTCGCACGACGTTCGGCCACCGCGACTTCCGCGGCCACCAGGCGGAGGTGGTCGAGCACCTGACCGCTGGCGGGGATGCACTCGTGCTGATGCCCACGGGCGGCGGCAAGTCGCTCTGCTACCAGATCCCGGCGCTGATCCGGCAGGGCACCGGCATCGTGGTGTCCCCCCTGATTGCGCTCATGCAGGATCAGGTCGACGCGATGCGGGTGGCCGGCGTGCGTGCCGCATGCCTCAACTCCGCGCTGCCCGCCGAGGAGGCGCAGCAGGTGGAGCGCGACTTCGAGCGCGGCGAACTCGACCTGCTCTACGTGGCCCCGGAGCGGCTGCTCACCGGCCGCTTCCTCGAGCGCCTCTCCCGCGCGCGCATCGCGCTGTTCGCGATCGACGAGGCGCACTGCGTATCGCAGTGGGGACACGACTTCCGCCCCGAATACCTCGGGCTCGGGGTGCTTCACGAGCGGTACCCGGGCGTTCCCCGGATCGCGCTCACCGCGACGGCCGATGCGGTCACGCGCGCGGAGATCGTCGAGCGGCTCGCGCTGCAGGACGCGCGGGTCTTCATCTCCAGCTTCGATCGACCCAACATCCGCTACGAAGTGGTCGAGAAGGACGGCGCGCGCGAACAACTCGCCGGCTTCCTGCGTGCCGGGCATCGGGGCGAGGCGGGCATCGTGTACTGCCAGTCGCGGCGGCGCGTGGAGGACACGGCGCAGTGGCTGGTCGGGCTGGGCGTGAAGGCGCTGCCCTATCACGCGGGACTGGAGGCCGATGTGCGTCGACGCCACCAGGAGCGCTTCCAGCGCGAGGACGGGCTGGTGATGGTGGCCACCGTGGCCTTCGGGATGGGCATCGACAAGCCCGACGTGCGCTTCGTCGCACACCTCGACCTTCCGCAGAGCCTCGAGGGGTACTACCAGGAGACCGGCCGGGCCGGTCGTGACGGGGACCCCGCTCAGGCCTGGCTGGCCTACGGCCTGTCCGACGTCGTGATGCTGGCCGGGCGCATCGATGCCTCGTCGGCCCCGGACGAGGTCAAGCGGATCGAGCGCCAGCGGCTCGACGCGATGCTCGGCTACTGCGAGACCACGCAGTGCCGACGACAGGTGCTGCTCGCCTTCTTCGGGGAACAGGCGGGGCCCTGCGGCAACTGCGACAACTGCCTGCAGCCGCCCGCGACCGTCGACGCCACCATTCCCGCCCGAAAGCTGCTCTCCGCCGCGCTGCGCACCGGCCAGCGCTTCGGGGCGGGACACCTGATCGACGTGCTGCGTGGCCGAGCGACCGAACGGGCCCAGCGGCTGGGCCACGATACCCTGCCCACCTTCGGCGTCGGCCACGAGTTCGACGACACCGGCTGGCGCGCGCTCGTGCGCCAGCTGCTGGCCTCGGGCCATCTGCGGGCCGATCCCGATCGCCACGGCGCGCTCGAACTCACCGCGGCCGCCCGGCCGCTGCTGCGAGGCGAGATCACCCTGCAACTGAGGCAACCGGCCCGCCGGGCGCCGTCGGCTCGCGCACGCGGCGGCACGCGCAAGCCGCTGCCCGCCGACGCCGACCCGGCGCTCTTCGAGGCGCTGCGCGAGTGCCGGCGCCGGCTGGCATCGGCCCAGGGCGTTCCGCCCTACGTGATCTTCCACGATGCCACGCTGATCGAGATCGCACGCGAACGTCCCGCGACGCTCGAGCAACTGCGGCAGGTCGGCGGCGTGGGCGAAGCGCGGCTCGCCCGCTACGGGGAGGCCTTCCTCGCGGTGATCGCCGGGCACGCTCCCGGCTGAGCCTGGGCGCGGCCTCGCGCGCGCCATCGGTGCACGCCGCCCCGACCCGGGAGCGGATCGCAGGCGAGGCGCGGCGAACGCGGCTCGCGTAGACTCCTGCCCACGGGTCGCGGCACGCTCCCGCGGCCGGCGCGTGGGGAGGAGTCACATGCAGACACGGATGCTGGGCCCGGGCTTCGGCGCCGAGGTGCTCGGGGTGGGACTGGCCGACGTCGTGGACAGCGACGCGGCGCGCGATGCGGTGCGCGAGGCGTTCGACGCCTACTCCGTGCTGCTCTTTCGCGGACAGCAGGTCACCGACGAGCTGCAGGCGGCGTTCTCGCGGCGCTTCGGTCCGCTCGAGACGGGCAAGGTCGCCTCGCTGGGCGAGGGCACGCCGTTCTCGATCCTCACCAATGTCGATCGTGCGACCGGCGCGCTGGTCGCGCCCGACCACAAGGAGTCGCTGCGCGCGCGCGCCAACCAGTTGTGGCACACGGACAGCTCGTACAAGCGCGAGCCCGCGGTCGCCTCGGTGCTGTCGGCCCGGGTCATTCCTCCCGCGGGCGGCGAGACCGAATTCGCCTCGCAGCGCCTCGCCTGGGACCGGTTGCCCGCCGAGGTGCGCGAGCGCCTGCACGACGCGTTTGCCTGGCACAGTTACTCGCACTCGCGCGACCAGATCGCGCCCCACCTGGCCTCGGCCCGCGAGCGCGAAGCGATGCCCCCGGTGTGCTGGCGCATCCGCTGGCGGAATCCGGCCAACGGGCGCGACTCGCTGTACATCGCCTCCCACACCAGTGCGATCGAAGGGCTCGCGCCGGCCGAGGGCACCCGGCTGCTGGCCGAACTGATGGACCACATCACCGCCGAGGGCCATACCTGGCTGCATCGCTGGCAACCCGGCGACGTGGTCATGTGGGACAACCGCTCGACCCTGCACCGGGGACGCCCCTGGCCCGCCACCGACCATGCGCGGCTGATGGTCCGCACCACGATCACCGCGACCGCGGCCGACGGTGTCGACGCACTGCGTCCGCTGAGGCACTGAGTCCGGCGCGGCCGCCCCCCCCCGGCGGCGCGCGCGACGCCAGCCGCCGCCTGCGCCCCGGGGGCCTCGAACGCCCGGGCGAGTCGCGCGCGGCTCGCAGCGCATGCGCTGTCCGACACGATACGGGCGCGGCGGCCGAGCACGCGTGACCACGCGCGCGATCGTCCGCGCCTGCCCTACCATCGCACCATGGCCCGCCCCTTGCCGCTCGAGCCCCGCGTTCCCGCCGCCGGCCACCGCGTCGCCTCGTCGCGACCGCGGCGCGGCGGCCTGCTCGTGCTCGCGCTGTGCACCCTCCTGTCCGCCTGCGGGATGCGCGAGGCGGCCGAGCCTGCCCGGCCCTCGGGGGCCCCGCGACTGCCGGGCAGCGCGGACACGCCGCTCGCCCAGCCGCCGACCGAACTGGCGTCGCTCGGGCGCGCGCTGTTCTTCGACACCCGCCTCTCGGAGCCGCCGGGACAGTCCTGCGCCAGCTGCCATGACCCGCGCTGGGCGTTCGCCACCCCGCGCGATCGCACGCAGGCGGGCGTCACCCCGGGCGCCGTACCCGGGCGGTTCGGGGCCCGCAACGCGCCGTCCCTGATGTACGCGGCGCTGGTGCCTCCGCCTCGCTACGACATCGAGCGCGGGACCGTCGTCGGCGGACTGCTGCTCGACCAGCGCGCCGAATCCCTGGAGGCGCAGGCCGCGCACCCGCTGTTCAATCCCCTGGAGATGGCCAACACCTCGCCCGCGGCGCTGGCGGAGCGGTTGCGCAGGGCGCCGTACGCGGCCGAGTTCCGGCGCATCTTCGGGCCCGGCGCACTCGACGACCCGGGACGCCTGGTCGGCTACGCCACCCGCGCGCTCGCGGCGTTCCAGCGAACCGCCGACTTCATGCCGTTCAGCTCCAAGTACGATGCGGTGGTGGCTGGCCTCGCCGCCTTCAGCCCCGCCGAGGCCCGCGGCTTCGAGGTGTTCAGGGATCCGGCGCGAGGCGACTGCGTGCAGTGCCATGCGATCGACCAAGGCCCCGGCGGACGCTCGCTGTTCACCGACTTCAGCAGCCACAACCTCGGGCTGCCACGCAACCCGGCCAACCCCCACTACGGGCTGCCGCCGTCGCTGAACCCGCAGGGCGCGCAGTTCGTCGATCGCGGCGTCGGGGCCGATCCGCGCCGCCCCGGACTGGACGGCCGGTTTCGCGTGCCCACGCTGCGCAACATCGCGATCACCTCGCCGTACATGCATCACGGCGGGTTCTCCTCGCTGGGCGAGGTCGTGCGCTTCTACGCGACGGCCTGCCTGCCGGGCAACCCGGCAGGATGGGACCCGCCGGAGGTCGACGGGCGCGACTGCCGGCGCTTCGCCCGTCCGGCCCTGAGCCCGCGCGACAGCGCGGACCTGGTCGCCTTCATGTACGCGCTGACCGACGGATGGTTCGATCCCCTCACGGGCGCGCCCGGGTACATCCAGCAGAGCGCCGCGACAGAGGCGCAGATCGATGCGCCACCCCGTCCACGAAGCGGGCGCTGACGCTTCCCGCTCAGCGGCTGCCCACGGCCCTGCGCACCACCACTTCCTCGAACTCGAGCGCCGCGCCCAGCCCGCCCGCGGCCGACAGCTCGGCGCGCAGCACCGTCACCGGTCGCGGCAGCCCCTCGCGCACGATGCGATCGGGCACCTGGATCACCAGCCTGAGCGTCGGCCCGGTGGTGCCCTGCTCGAGGTAGTCGATCGTGCGCACGCCCGCGCAGTCGGCCGTACCCTTCGCCGGCTCCCAGTAGCGCCGATCGACGAGCTGGCTGCCCTCGATGCGGTTCAGGACCAGCGTGGCCTTCTCGAGCGAGGACTCGACCAGCAACCGGAGCATGCGGTCGCCGGCCAGCGCCACGTAGGTCCCCTCGGGCACCGGTTGCACCGCGGCGCACGCGGCGGTGCCCTGCGCTCGCGGCGACGACGCCGGGAGCAGCAGCACCGCGCCCAGGCCGACGAGCAGGCGACGCCTCGCGCGGACGGCATCGGCGAGCCGATGCGGGACAGCCGTGCTCATCGCAGCCGGGTGATCAGGCTGGAGGTGTCCCAGCGACCACCGCCCGCCTGCTGGACATCGAAGTAGAACTGGTCGACCAGCGCCGTCACCGGCAGCAGCGCGCCGTTGCGGCGCGCCTCGGCCAGCACCAGCCCGAGATCCTTGCGCATCCAGTCGACCGCGAATCCGAAGTCGAACTCGCGGCGCACCATCGTGCGGCCGCGATTGTCCATCTGCCAGCTCTGTGCCGCGCCCTTGCCGATCACGCCCAGCACCGTGTCCATGTCCAGGCCGGCCCGCTGGCCGAAGGCGACCGCCTCGGAGAGTCCCTGCAGCAAGCCCGCGATCGCGATCTGGTTCACCATCTTCGCGAGCTGTCCGCTGCCCGTCGCACCCAGCAGCGTCACGGCCTGCGCGTAGGCCCCGATCACCGGGGCCACCCGGTCGAAGACCGCGCTATCGCCACCGCACATCACGGTGAGCTTGCCGTTCTGCGCGCCGGCCTGTCCGCCGGAGACCGGCGCGTCGATGAACGCGAGGCCGCGCGCCTGCGCGATGCCCGCCAGCTCGCGCGCCACGTCGGCCGACGCGGTGGTGTGGTCGACGAAGACCGCGCCATCCTTCATGCCCGCGAAGGCGCCCTGCTCGCCCAGTACGACGGCGCGCAGATCGTCGTCGTTGCCCACGCAGGCGAAGACGATGTCGGCGCCCTCGGCCGCCTCGCGCGGCGTGGCGGCCGCGCGTCCGGCGTGCTGCTCGACCCAGCGCCCGGCCTTGGCCGCGGTCCGGTTGTAGACGGCAACGGCATGGCCCGCGGTGGCGAGATGGCCGGCCATCGGGTAGCCCATCACCCCCAGGCCGAGGAAGGCAACCCGCTGCGCGGGCACCGGTGCATCGCTGTTCGCTGTCATCGCATCACTCCCCAGGGCCCCGGAGACCGGCGGAGCCACCCGTCATGCCTGTCGACCACGCCCGAGGCGGTACGCATCCCGGGCGACCCGTCCGTCGTTCGCGCTCGCCCGCGCGGCGGGCCGGCGGACTACAGCGCGCGCCGATAGCGCTCGACCTTCGCCTCGTCGACCTCGACGCCGAGCCCTGCCCCCTGCGGTACCTCGGCATGCCCGTCGACCACCCGGACCGGGCGCGCGACGATATCGTCGGCGAGGTACTGGTTGGTGATCGACAGCCCCCAGTCGAGGTTGGGCAGTGCCGCGGCCAGGTGCAGCACGCCCGAGATGCCGATGCTCGACTCGGCCACCTTGTTCGCGAGGTTCACCCGCATGCCGAGGCGATCGCACAGGCGCCCCGCCTCCCAGACGGCGCGCATGCCGCCGAGCTTGATCGTCTTCAGGCTCACGCCGCTCGCGGCCTTGAGCCGATGGTGGCGTTCGATGTCGTCGAGATCGTGGAGGCCCTCGTCGGCGCCGATCAGCAGCGCACCTGCCGCCGCCACGCGCGCCATCCCGGCCAGGTCGCGCGAGCGGACCGGCTGCTCGAAGAAATCCAGCCGCGACCCGGACATCGCGCGCACGTAGTCGAGCGCCTGCTCCACGCTGTAGCCCTGGTTGGCATCGGCCGAGATCAGGTGGCCCTCGCCCAGAGCGTCGCAGATCGCCCGCGAGCGCCGGGCCTCCTCGAGCGGGTCGCCGGTGCCGACCTTGATCTTCCAGGCGACGAATCCCGCCGCCTTGCGCGCCTCGACCTCGGCCACGTCCCCGGCCTGCGAGCCGGTGCCGATCAGCCAGAGCACGGCCATCCGGTTGCGCCGCTGCTCGCCGAACAGCCGCCAGGCCGGCACGCCGGCCGCCTTGCCGGCGAGATCCCGCAGGGCCATCTCGATGGCGGACTTCGCCGCGTGGTTGCCGTACAGCGCGAAGTCCCAGTGCGCCTCGATCGCATCGATGTCGGCGGCCTCGCGCCCCTCGATCGCAGGGGCGAGGTAGCGGGCGGCCGCGACCATGCTCTCGACGGTCTCGCCGGTCATGTGCGGGGCCGAGGCGGCCTCGCCCCAGCCCACGGCGCCGTCGACCGTCTCCACGCGCACCAGCAGGTTGTCGGCGGAGCGGATCTCCACGCCCGCCATCTTCATCGGCTTGGCCATCGGCAGCGCGACGGCGATCGCCTCGACCTTCCTGATCGTTGCCATTGCGGTTTCCCTGTCGTCGTGAACCGGGCGACCGATCGTCGCCCGCGCGCTCAGCCGCGAAGCGGCTCGCGCTGGAACTCCATCGAGAAGGTGAAGCGGCGCTCGGGGTGCACCGTCACCGAATTTTCGAAATTCTCCCCGTCCCCGCCATAGTAGCGGCGCACGAAGGTCAGCGCCGGGGACCCAGCCGCCACGTCGAGCGCACGCGACAGTCGCGCCGGCACGCGCGTGGCCGCCACTTCGAACCGGGCTCGCGCGGTGCGCACGCCGAACAGGCGCTCGATCTGCTGGTGGACGTGCGTCTGCGCATGGTCGGGAGCGTCGACCACCTGCCGGTAGCGCGGCTGCACGTAGATGTCCGTCCATCCAAGGGGCTCCGGCGAGGAGGGGGTCCGGCGCAAGGCGCTGATGCGAAACCACGGCGCACCCGGGGGGCAGTCGAGCAATCGGGCGAGCGCCTTGTCGGCGCATACGAGTCGGTGCCCGACATTGACCCTGAACGTATCGGCCGGATAGTTCATGAGTTCCTCGACCGAACTCACGCTCTGCGTGAACGCGGTGGGAGGCTCGGAGGCAACGACCACCGAGCCGGCCCCGGGTCGCCGTACGACCAGCCCGCGCTCGGTGATCGTGCGCAACGCCTCGCGCACGGTGTGGCGGCTGGCGTCGAAACGCCTGCACAGTTCCAGTTCGGGGGGCAGCAGCCCGCCGACCGGCAACACCCCGGTGCGGATCTCCTCGGCGAGCTGGTGCGTGATC
This sequence comes from uncultured Pseudomonadota bacterium, assembly GCA_903831455.1. Lineage (GTDB taxonomy): Bacteria > Pseudomonadota > Gammaproteobacteria > Burkholderiales > CAIKXV01 > CAIKXV01. The sequence continues at coordinate 48,495 of CAIKXV010000027.1, forward strand.
GCCTGGTACAGGGGGGTCGCGCCGCGGCTGCGCGAGCGTCCCGTCACCGCCTGATCGTCATCCGACTGCGTCGCATCCACTGCACGCTGCCCCGGCCGCCGCCACCCTCGGCCGCGGCATGGTCGAGCACACCGCGGTATCGCTTCGATGGTACCATTTGTCCGTACATTTGCAGCAGCGCGCGCCGACGCGGCGCGCACCATCACCACGAGGAGCGAAGCACGATGGCGAAGGCAAAGGCGACCGCGAAGGCGGCAGGCAGAAAGGTTGCGAGCCGCAAGGCCCGCGGTGCGTCGGCAACCACGATCCGCCCGCGCAAGTACACCGACATCCTGTTCGAGGTCCGCGACCAGGTGGCCTGGGTCACCATCAACCGGCCTCGCGTTCTCAATGCCTTCCGCGAGCAGACGCTCGACGAGATGATCGACGCGCTCAAGTCCACCCGCGAGGATCCCTCGATCGTCTGCGCGGTGGTCACGGGCACCGGTGATCGCGCCTTCTCCGCGGGCGGCGACTTCTTCGCGATGAAGCGGCTCAATTTCACCAATGCCTACATGTGGAACGACCGCATGCTCGGGCTGGCGATGACCATCCGCGGCCTGCCCATCCCGGTCATCGCGATGGTCAATGGCTGGTGCATGGGCGGCGGCCACGAGCTCGCGCTGTGGTGCGACCTGGTCATCGCCTCCGAGAACGCAGTGCTCGGCCAGACCGGGGCGAAGGTCGGCGCCTGCCCCACCGTGGGGGCCACGCAGTACATCCCGCGCATCATCGGCGAGCGGCTCGCGCGCGAGATGATCTTCTGCGCCCGCCGCTTCACGGCGAAGGAGGCCGTCGAGGTGGGCCTGATCAACAAGTGCGTGCCGCAGAAGGACCTGATGGCCGAGACGCTGAAGTGGTGCGAGACGATGAAGGGCCACAGCGCGCTCACCATCCGCATGACCAAGCGTTCGCTCAACTTCGAGTCGGACAACCTGTACTCGTCCTGGCAGCACGGCATGGAGCTGCTCGCGCACGTGTGGGGCTCGGAGGAAGCCAACGAAGGGATGGCCGCGTTCCTCGAGGGTCGCAAGCCGAACTTCCAGCAGTTCCGGCTCAAGGCCAAGCGCGAACTGGCCGGCTACCTGGACGGCTGCGAGCGCAACCTCAACGAGCCTCCGGAGATGCGCAAGCTGCACCGCTGAGGGTCACGCCATGTCCGACGTCTCCGGGCAGCAAGGAGCACTGGCTGGCCTCCGGGTACTGGATCTCACCCGGGTGCTGGCCGGTCCGCTGGCCGCGCAGTTCCTGGGCGACATGGGCGCCGAGGTGACCAAGGTCGAGCCGCCGGGCAATGGCGACGATACCCGCACCTGGGGACCGCCCTGGGTGGGCGACGATGCCGATGCTCGCGAGGCCGCCTACTACCTCGGGGCCAACCGGAACAAGCGCTCGATCTGCCTCGACCTGTCCGGTGCGGAGGGTCGGGCGCTGCTCGGCCGCCTGATCGAGCGGTCGGACGTGGTGCTGGACAACTACAAGCTGGGCACGCTCGCGCGCTGGGGCTTCGACGACGCGTGGTTCGACGCCCACGCCCCGCGCGCGATCCGCGCCAGCGTCACCGGTTACGGCACCAGCGGCCCGCGCGCCGCGTTGCCGGGCTACGATTTCATCGCCCAGGCCGAATCGGGCCTGATGAGCATCTGCGGCGAACCCGACGGCGACCCCATGAAGTACGGGGTGGCGATCGTCGACATCGCCACCGGGCTGGTCACCGCGAACGGCGTACTCGCCGCGCTGGCCGCGCGCACCCGGACCGGACGCGGCCAGAAGGTGGAGGCGTCGCTCTACGAGACCGGGCTCTACCTGCTCGCGAACGTGGCGATGAACCATCTGGCGAGCGGGCGCGACGCACGGCGCTTCGGAAACGGCCACCCGAACATCGTGCCCTACACCACCTACCCCGCCGCCGACTCGATGATCGCGGTGGCCGTCGGCAACGACGGGCAGTTCGCCAAGTTCGCCGAACTGCTCGGCCAGCCTCGGTGGGCGAGCGACCCCGACTTCGCCACGAATGCGGCGCGCATCGCCTCGCGCGAGCGGCTCGACGCGGCGATCGGCGAACACACCCGTACCCGCCCCGCCGCCGAGTGGATCGACCGCCTGCGCAGCTCCGGCATCCCCTGCGCACGCATCAACACGGTGGCGCAGGCGCTGGCCGATCCGCAGACGGCGGCACGCGAGATGGTGGTGACGATGAACCACCCCGCGTACGGCGACTTCCGCACCCTGGGCTGCCCGGTGAAGCTGTCCGATACGCCCGCGCAGTACCACCTGCCGCCGCCCCGCCTGGGCGAGCATGGCAACCGCGTGCTGCGCGAGGCGCTGGGCCTGAGCGACGAACAGATCGACGATCTGCGCGCGCGTGGCGTGGTCGGGGGCTGACGCATGTTCACCACGCTCGCCCACGTCTCGATCGCGGTGCCCGATCTCGACGAGGCCATCGCGCAACTGCAGCAGCGCTACGGGCTTGCCGCAGGCCCGGTGCAGGAGAACGTGCAGCAGGGCGTGCGCATGGCCTACGTGGAACTGGCCAATGCCCGCATCGAACTGATGTCGCCCACCTCCGCGTCCTCCCCCATCGCCCGGTTCCTGGAACGCAATCCACGGGGCGGCATCCATCACCTGTCGCTGGGTACCCCCGAGGTCGTCGCCACCGCCGACCGGTTGGCGGCGGACGGCGCGCAGGTACTGGGGGACCCTCGCACCCAGCGCAACGTGCACGGCGAGCCGATTGCCTTCCTCCACCCGCGCGACTTCCTCGGGGCGCTGGTCGAAATCGAGCCCGACGGCCGCCACGACTGATCCGTGTGCTAGCCTGTCCGCGACACGGCAGGGTCTCGCCCGTTCGCCGGTGCGGCGACCCGGGCAGGATCGCCGATGCCTCGGGCACGCACGGCTCGACACGCGCCGCCCGGGCCGATGATCCGGACACGACCTGACCCGCCCCTCATGACCGTTGCCTCGTTCCCGACGCTCCAATCAGTGCTCGACGCGCTGCTCACGGGCGTGCATGCCGGAGCGCTGGCCTGGCAGGCCGGCGCCCTCCTCGGGACACTGCTGCTCGCCTGGTTCGCAACCCAGGCGCTGCGCAGGCACTTCGGCGCCCGTGGCGACGATGGCAGGCACGCACTGGCCGCGCCGACCCTCGATCGCATCCTGTTTCCGCTCTGCGGTATCGGCCTGCTGCTCATCGCGCAGTCGGCACTGGGACACTTCCACTCCACGAGCCTGCTGCGGCTGGCGGTCACCCTGCTCGCGGCGCTGGCCGGCGTGCGCTTTCTCGTGTACCTGCTGCGCGCGATCCTGCCCGCCGGCTCGCAGGTCGCCCTCTGGGAGCGGGCCATCGCGTGGACCGTCTGGACGTGGATCGCGCTGCACCTCTCCGGCCTGCTCCCGGGCATCAACGCCTTTCTCGACTCGCTGCGCGTCCCGTTCGGACGCCATCCGGTCTCGCTGCTGCTGATCCTCCAGGCAGCCCTCTCGCTGGCGGCGACGCTGCTGGTGGCGCTCTGGCTCGCGCGCGTGGCCGAGAAGCGACTGATGGGCGCCGACACGCTCGACGTCAACCTGCGCGTGATTCTCGCGAAGGTCGCCAAGGCGCTGCTGCTGCTGCTCGGCCTCCTGTTCGCCCTCGACGTGGTCGGCGTCGACCTCACGCTGCTGTCCGTGTTCGGCGGCGCGCTGGGCGTGGGCCTCGCCTTCGGCCTGCAGAAGATCGCCAGCAACTACGTGAGCGGCTTCATCATCCTGGCCGACCGGTCCCTCTCGATCGGCAACACGGTGACGATCGACAACCGCGAGGGGGTGGTCACGCGCATGACGGCACGCTACATCGTCGTGCGCAACAACGACGGCACGGAAGCGCTGATCCCGAACGAGACGGTCATCACCAGCACGGTGGTGAACCAGTCCTACAGCGATCCGCGGGTGCGCGTGGCCATCCCGGTGCAGGTCAGCTACGACAGCGACCTCGACCTGGCGATGGACCTCATGCGCAGGATCGCAACCGCGCAGCCCAGGGTGCTGGCCCAGCCCGCGCCAAACGTGGTTGTTCAGCGGCTGGCCGACAACGGGATCGACCTGGAACTCGGCGTCTGGATCCGCGACCCCGAGGCGGCGAGGGGGCCGCTGCGCACCCAGATCTACCGCGAGTTGCTGCGCAGCTTCCGCGAGCACGGGATCGGCATCCCCTACCCGCAGCGCGAGATCCGGCTGCTCGACGGTGCCGGCGCGGCGCGCCCCCCGGCGGCAGACACGCAAGCCCCTGTCCCGTAAGGGTTTTCCTGGGGGTTCGTGTTCGCGTAGCGGCTATCCCCCAAGCCCGTGTTCCGGTAGACTCCACGGGATATCACTGACTGCGAGGAAAGCACTGCATGTCGCTCACGACAGGCCTGTTCGACCTTCCGTGGTGGGGTTACGTCGTCTACGTGCTCGCCATGACGCACGTGACCATCGCCGCCGTCACGATCTACCTGCATCGGCACCAGGCGCATCGCGGCCTGGAACTCCACCCGGTCGTCTCGCACTTCTTCCGTTTCTGGCTGTGGCTCACCACGGGCATGGTCACGCGCGAATGGGTCGCCGTGCACCGCAAGCACCATGCGCGCTGCGAGACCCCCGAGGACCCGCACAGCCCGCAGGTCCTGGGCATCCGCAAGCTGCTGCTCGAAGGCACCGAGCTCTACCGCCGCGAGTCCGCCAACCGCGAGACCATCGAGAAGTTCAGCCGCGGCACGCCCGATGACTGGATCGAGCGGAACCTCTATTCGCGCAGCTCGGTCGCGGGTCCGTACACGATGCTGGCCATCGACATCCTCCTGTTCGGCCCGATCGGCATCACGCTGTTCGCGATCCAGATGCTCTGGATCCCGGTGCTCGCCGCAGGCGTCATCAACGGCATCGGACACTACTGGGGCTACCGGAACTTCTCCGCCGAGGACGCCAGCCGCAACATCCTGCCCTGGGGCATCCTGATCGGCGGCGAGGAGTTGCACAACAACCACCATGCGTATCCCAGTTCGGCCCGCCTCTCCTCGCGCTGGTACGAGTTCGACATCGGGTGGTTCTACATCCGCACGATGGAAATGCTCGGTCTCGCGCGCGTGAAGAAGATCGCCGCGCAGGTGCGCCTCGACGACGCCAAGACCGTCGCCGACGGCGGCACGCTCGACGCGGTCATCGCCCATCGCTACGACGTGCTCCGGCGCTACGGCCAGTTGATGCGCGAGACCTACGGCCGCGAGTTGCCGAAGCTCGGTGCACTGCGCGCCTCGATGCCCAACCTCGACCTGCGCGCGCTGCGCAAGTGGCTCGATCGCAGTGCGGCCGACGTACCCGAGTCCGTGCGTCCCGCGCTCAGTACCGTGCTCGAGCACAGCCAGCCGCTGCAGACTGCGTACCGGATGCGCGAGGAACTCGCCTCCCTGTGGCAACGATCGACACTCTCGCGCGAGCAGCTGCTGCAGCAACTGCAGGACTGGTGCCGCCGCGCCGAGCAGAGTGGTATCGCGCCGCTGCAGGAGTTCTCCCTGCGCCTGCGCCGCTACGCGTAACGGATCACGGCTGTCGCATCAGCCCCGGCTCCCGTCCCACCGACGGGGCCGTGGACGGCGGTACGTACGGCCGGCGTCCGCGCGTCCGGCGGACGTGCCGTCGGCGCGGGCGGAACGGCGACTTGCAGGAGATGCCGGCCGTGGGCGCAACCGACGGCCCTCCCCGTCGGCTCCGGGTTACCGCCGCTCAGGCACGTGGCGCGGTATCGATCATCGACGGGCGCTGGCTGAACCCTGCGAACCAGCGGGTGAGGTGCGGGCGCCCGCCCCGCCAGTCCTCGCCCGGGTAGCGGAAGTCCAGCCATCCCAGGGTCGCGGCCGCCGCGAGGCTGCCGATCGTGGGGCCGCCGTCGAGGGCCCCGGTTGCAGCCTCGGCCTCGAGGAAATCGAGCCCCTGCCGCCACTTCACCGACTGGCCGTCGATCCACGCCGGCCAGCGACGCTCGGACGGACACAACACCTGCTGGTAGCGCACCAGGATGGCCGCATCGAGGATGCCGTCGGCCGCGGCCTGCAGTCGCAGCGCCCGCCAGCGCGCGGTCCCTTCGCGCGGGAACAGCGGAAGTCCCGTGTTCAGGCTGTCGAGGTACTCGCAGATGACCGGCGAGTCGAACAGCGCGAATCCCTCGTCGGTGACCAGCGTCGGCAACTTGGCGAGCGGATTGTCCCGGCCCAGCGCGGCGTTGGGCTCGATCGGGCTCACCACCGTGGGTACTTCCTCGACGCGGGCGGACAGGCCGGCCTCGCGCACCATCAACCTTACCTTGCGCACGAATGGCGAGGCCAGGCTCATGTAGAGCTTCATCATGCTCCTCCGGTCGGAGGGTCGCTGGCCGTCTGCGCGGCGCTGGCGACCCGATGCCGATGACACCCGGGACGCGGACGCTGGCGGACCGCGTTCGGGTGAAGGCCGGCGACTTGCGCCGCCGGCCGGTGGATCGCGCTCAGGCGAAGTTCTTCTCGGCGAACGCCCAGTTCACCAGGCCGTTCAGGAAGGTCTCGACGAACTTCGGGCGGGCATTGCGGAAATCGATGTAGTAGGCGTGTTCCCACACGTCGATCGTCAGCAGCGGCTTGTCCCCGCCGGTGAGCGGGGTGCCGGCGTTGCTGGTGTTCACGATGTCCAACGAGCCGTCGGCCTTCTTCACGAGCCAGGTCCAGCCGGAGCCGAAGTTGCCGACCGCGGACTTGGTGAAGGCGTCCTTGAAGCCATCGTAGGACCCGAACTTCGCATCGATCGCCGCGGCGAGCGCGCCCGACGGCTTGCCGCCGCCGGCCGGCTTCATCGAGTTCCAGAAGAAGGTGTGGTTCCACACCTGCGCCGCGTTGTTGAACACGCCGCCGCTCGACTTGCGGATGATGTCCTCGAGACCGAGGTTCTCGAACTCGGTGCCCTTGATGAGGTTGTTGAGGTTGGTGACGTAGGCAGCGTGGTGCTTGCCGTAGTGGAACTCGAAGGTCTCCTTCGAGATGTGGGGCGCGAGCGCATCCATCGCGTAGGGCAGCGCGGGCAGGCTGTGTTCCATCGTCGTCTCCTTGGTGGGGGTGCGGGCTGCGCGGCCGCGCAGCCCTGATCAGGACCGGCCGGGCCGCCCCGACGGCAGCCCGATAAAAAGCGGTGGTCACCACCCCGGATCATGCCCGAAGCCGCGCCACCGCCCTCAGCGTCGTTGACCACCCGGGCAGGCCGCGAGCCCGCCCGGCGGGATCACTTCAGCTTGGTTTCCTTGTAGATCACGTGCTTGCGCGCGACCGGATCGAACTTCTTCATTTCGATCTTTTCGGTGGTCGTGCGCTTGTTCTTGGTGGTCGTGTAGAAGTGGCCGGTTCCGGCCGTCGACTCGAGCTTGATCTTCTCGCGCATGGGATCGGCTCCGGGGCGTTCAGGCGATCTCGCCGCGGGCGCGCAGATCCGCGAGCACGGTGTCGATGCCGTTCTTGTCGATGGTACGAAGGCCCGCCTGGCTCACGCGCAGGCGCACCCAGCGGTTCTCGCTCTCGACCCAGAACCGGCGGTACTGCAGGTTGGGCAGGAAGCGGCGCTTGGTCTTGTTGTTGGCGTGGGAAACATGGTTCCCGCCGATCGGCTTCTTGCCGGTGACCTGACAGACGCGTGACATGGTGGTAGACCTCGAATTGGCCTGCAAAGCCCGGCTTTATAGCACAGTCGCCGGCCTGCGGACAAGGCTTCCCGCTGTACGCCCACCGATGTCCGCCCCTCCCCCGCGGCCGCCGAGGGCGGACGGCGCCAGGCCCGCTCGGGGCGTTTCAGAGCAGCCCGCGCTCGGCGAAGGACACCACCGCCTCGCGCGCGACCACGAAGTGGTCGAGCACCCGCACGTCGACCAGCGCCAGCGCATCGCGCAGGATGGTGGTGAGCTGCTCGTCGGCCCGGCTGGGCTCGGCAACGCCCGAGGGGTGGTTGTGCGCGAGGATCACCCCGGCTGCATTCGCCCCCAGCGCCGCCTTGACCACCTCGCGCGGATAGACGCTGGTCTGGGTAAGGGTGCCGCGAAACAGCTCCCGTTCCCCGAGCAGCCGATGACGCGCATCGAGGAACAGCACGACGAACACCTCGTGCTCCCGTCCCGCGAGCCACAGCGCCAGCCAGTCGCGCACCCGCTGGGGACTGTCGAGCACGCTGACCGCGCGCAGCGGCGCACGCAGCACGCGCGCGGCAATGGCCAGCGAGGCCTGCGCCCGGGCGTGGCCCAACGCGTCGGCGCGCGGCGCCCCCCGCCACTCGGCCTCGCAGGAGGTGAACAGGCCGTGCAGGCTGCCGAAGCGTGCGAGCAGCCCGTTCGCGCGGCGCAGCGCCGCTGCGTCATCGCCCCGGCCGTACAGCCACAGCGCCAGCAGTTCGGCGTCGGACAGCGCGCTCGCACCGTGGTCGCGCAACCGGTCGCGCAACCCGAGGGGCGCGCACGGCTGCGCCGGCTCCGCGCATGCGCGGGCCGCCAGCGCGCCGGTCGCGCGAGGCGGGGTGTCCGGGCGCCGGGGCGTGGCGGCGTCCAGGCGCGGGCCGGGTACAGCAGCGGCGGACGGGGAGACGACGGGCATCGGGAAGGTCGACGGCCGATGGCAGGAGTGGGGACGCGCGCGGGAGGGTCCACGGGCCCGCGAGCCGTCGGTCGAGGCTCGCGGGCCGGGGATCGCCGCTGGGCTACACTACGGCTCGCGCGCCTGCCGCGCGCGAGCGCGGTCGCCCGCCTGTGCGGCCATTCTCCCCGGCGCCCCGCGCCCGACCTCGCGATGAGTGCTCCCGAGAACACGCGCATCCTGCTCGGCATCACGGGCGGCATCGCGGCCTACAAGTCGGCCGAACTGGTGCGGCGGCTCGTTGCCGATGGTTGCGAGGTCGAGGTCGCGATGACCGAGGCGGCCTGCTCCTTCATCACGCCCGTCACCCTGCAGGCGTTGTCCGGCCGCCCGGTGTGGACCGACCTCTGGGATGACCGCGCCCGCGGCGCGATGGCGCACATCGAACTCGTGCGCGGGCGCTCGCTGATGCTGGTGGCCCCCGCGACCGCCGACTTCATCGCCCGGCTCGCGACCGGGCAGGCCGACGACCTGCTCTCGACGGCCGCCCTCGCCCGCGACTGTCCGCTGGCCGTGGCCCCGGCGATGAACCGACAGATGTGGGAGCACCCGGCCACCCGGCGCAACGTCGAGCGACTGCGCGGCGACGGCGTCGAGATCTGGGGGCCGGACGAAGGCGACCAGGCCTGCGGGGAGACCGGCATGGGTCGGATGCTCGAGCCCGAGCGCCTCGCCGAATTCGTCGCGCGCGCGCTGCGCCCGCGCCTGCTCAATGGCCTTCGCGTGCTGGTCACCGCCGGGCCGACCTTCGAGCGCATCGATGCGGTGCGCGGCATCACCAACCAGAGCAGCGGCAAGATGGGCTATGCGGTCGCCCGCGCGGCCTGGGAGGCCGGCGCGGAGGTCACGCTGGTGAGCGGCCCCACCGCGCTGGTCCCCCCGCCGGTGGCGCGAGTGGTCCAGGTCGAGAGCGCGCAGCAGATGGCCTCGGCCGTGAACGCGTTCGTCCCCGACATCGACATCTTCGTGAGCGTGGCCGCGGTCGCCGACTACCACGTGCTCAACCCGAGCGAGCAGAAGATCAAGAAGGACGCACACATCCTCACGCTGGAGCTCGCGCCCAATACGGACATCCTCGCAGCCGTCGCAGCGCTCGCCGACCCGCCCTACTGCGTGGGCTTCGCAGCCGAGAGCGAGAACCTCGACGAGTTTGCCGAGGCCAAGCGGCGGCGCAAGCGCCTGCCCCTGCTCGCAGCCAACCTCGTGCAGGAGGCGTTCGGCGTGGACGACAACGCGCTGGTGCTGTTCGACGACGAAGGGCGCCATCCGCTGCCGAGGGCGAGCAAGCTCGAACAGGCCCGCCAGCTGATCGCCCATATCGCCCGCCGCTACCAGCCCGCCTGAGGTCCCCCATGAAGACGATCGACGTGCGCGTGCTCGACGCGCGCCTGCGCGACCAGCTGCCCGCCTACGCGACGCCCGGCGCGGCCGGCCTCGACCTGCGTGCCTGCGTGGAGGCGACGACCCTGCTGCGGCCGGGCGAGACGCTCCTGGTGCCCACCGGCATCGCGATCCACCTGGCCGACCCCGGACTGGCCGCGGTCGTGCTGCCTCGCTCGGGCCTGGGCCACCGCAACGGTATCGTGCTCGGCAACCTGGTCGGCCTGATCGACTCCGACTACCAGGGACAGGTATTCGTGTCGCTGTGGAACCGGGGCAGCGAGCCCTTCGAACTGAAGCCGATGGAACGCATCGCGCAACTGGTCGTCGTGCCGGTCGTGCAGGTCGGCTTCAACGTGGTCGACGGCTTCGAGGAGAGCCACCGCGGCGCGGGCGGCTTCGGCAGCACGGGGCGCGGCTGAGGCGCGCCGTTCGAGGTCGGCGAGGCATCGGTCGGGCGGGCACCGCGACCGACGGCGGCACGACCCACGCGGGCCGGCGCCGATGCACGCCTGCCGCCTCGGGTACGTCCCTGCCGCCCGCGCGGGTCCCGGACACGCGCCGACGCGACCCGGCTCGCCGCGGGCGAGCCCGGGTCGTGCGCCCGGGGTGGCTCAGGCCTCCTGGTACTTGAGCCTGCGCACCTTCTCCATGTTGATCCCCTCGATGCGGATCAGCCGCGTGGAGTCGGTGCGGTGGGGCGAATGCAGGTCGCCCTCGTTGTACACGTAGGCAACGCCCGGGGTCAGCCGGTAGCTTCGCGTCCGGCGGACCTTGCCCGGCTTGTCCTCGGTGGCCTTCTCGAGCAGTTCGTAGTCGTTCATCATCGTCTCGCCGACCGCCTGCCCGTAGATCGCCCACGACGGGCCGTGGTCGTGCGGGGGGCTGTCCTTCGCGCCCCGGTAGTGGTGGGCAAGGATGCAGAAGCCCAGTTGCGGATCCTCGTAGAGCACCTCCCGCTCCCGGGTGTCGTCGCGCAGGTAGCGCGCCACGAACTGCGGATCCAGCAGCACCTCGCGCAGGCGGTCGCGTACCTTCTCGCGGCCCGCAGGCCCCGGTTGCGCCATCAGCATCGACTGGAACTCGGCGCCCAGCGACTCCGCGGTGATGGTCTGTCCAGCCATGTGCTCCTCCCTGTTTTCGACGATCTGCCCGACCCGTCGGGCAAGACGTACCCGACCGACCGATCCTCGCGCGCCGGGCGAGTGCGCCTCGCCCGATGCGCAACGCTTCAGGCGAGCGTCACCTCGAGTTCGCCCAGTTTCTCGACCACCGTCTTCACGCGGTCGCCGGCCTTGAGCCAGACCCGCTTGTCCTTCGGGTAGCCGAGGATCACGCCCTGCGGCGTGCCGGTGTAGATGACATCGCCCGGCTTCAGCGTGAGGTGCCGGGAGCAGTAGCTGATGATCTGCCGGCAGTTGAACACCATGTCCGAGGTGTTGAGGTCCTGGCGCAGTTCCCCGTTGACCCAGGTCTGGATCGCCAGGTTGTTCGGATCCGGGATCTGGTCGGCGCTGACCACCCAGGGACCCAGCGGCGCGAAGCCATCGGGAATCTTGCCCAGCATGAACTGGCTCGTGCGCATCTGCAGGCCGCGGGCGGAGAGATCGTTGCCATTGGCATAGCCGAACACGTACTTGAGCGCGTCGGCCTCGCTCACGTCGCGGGCGGTGCGTCCGATCACGATCACCAGTTCCACCTCGTAGTCGAACTGGTCGTCGACCTTGGTCGGTAGTTTCACCCTGGAGCGGTGGCCGGTGAGCGCGTTGTTGTACTTGTTGAAGAGGATCGGCGTCTGCGGGATCGGCATCCCGGTCTCGGCCGCGTGCTGCCGGTAGTTGAGCCCCACGCACAGGATCTTCTCGGGGTTGGGCACGGCGGGCGCGAACTTCGCCCGTGACTCGGCGACGAGCACGCCCCGGCCACGCGGATCGCCCAGGGCCCGCTCGACCAGCCGGGCGAGCGGGGCGCAGTCCGCGCCCGCGATCACTTCGTGGATCGAGGTCGGCGCCTTCACGCGGAACAGCGCGGAGGCCTTCGCGACATCGAGGATGCCGCGCTCGGTGCGAACGCCGAGCGTGGGCCCGTCGCGGCCGGCCAGCGAGCAGAAGGTCATGCCCCGCGCGGACAGCTTGCGCGGGGCCGGCTTCGCGGCGGTCGCGCGGGATGCCGGGGTGCGGCTCGCCTTGCTGCCGGCGGAGGCCGTCTTCTTCCCTGCGGTGGTGGTCTTCTTGGTGGTTGCGGTACGTGCCATTGGAATCTCCCAGCGAGAATGTCGGAATGCTAGCAGGCTGCCGGCATGCGGGTGGCGGGGGCAACGGTACGCCGACCCGGTTTGCGTCGCGGGCAGGCGAGGCCGCGCGCCAGCGCGCCGCGCAGGGCCCGGGCGAGCCGGATGGCCCTCGCGCCCCCGCCGGGACGCCTGCGGGTCAGTCGGCCTTGGTGCCGGATACCTGGATCACCTTCGCCCAGCGCGCGATGTCGTTGCGGATCAGGGCCGTGAATTCCGCGGGCGAGTTCGGCGCAGGCTCCGCGCCCTGCTGCAGCATCCGCTCGCGGACGTCGGCCTGCTGGAGCATGCGAACGACCTCGGTGTTGAGCCGGGTGACGATCGTGGACGGCGTACCCGCCGGTGCGAACAGGCCGAACCAGGAGCCGGAGTCGAAGCCCGGCAACGCCTGCTCGGCGATGGTCGCCATCTCCGGCAGCGCCACCGAGCGCCTGGCCGTCGTGACGGCGATCGCGCGCACCTTGCCCGCCTTGATCATCGGCAGCGCGGAGTTCATGTTGTCGGCCATCAGCTGGACCTGTCCGCCCACGAGTGCGGCAAGGCCTGGCGCACCGCCGGAGAACGGCACGTGCACCATGCGGGTCGAACTCATCATCTGGAAAAGTTCGAGCCCCAGGTGTCCGGGGGTCCCGGTGCCCGCCGAGCTGTAGTTGAGCGCTCCGGGCCGCGCCTTGGCGTACGCGATGAGTTCCTTCACGTCCTTCACCGGCAGCGACGGGTGCACCATCAGCGCCTGCGGCACGTTGGCCACCAGCGTGATCGGCGCGAAGTCCTTCAGCGGATCGTACGCAAGGTTGCGATACAGGCCCGGGGCAATCGCGTGCGAGGCGTTGGTGCCCATCACCAGCGTGTAGCCATCGGGCGTCGCGCGTGCCGCGATGCCTGCGCCGACCGTGCCACCCGCGCCCGGGCGGTTGTCGATCACCACGGTCTGGCCCCACACCTCGTTGAGGCGCTGCCCGGTGATGCGCGCCAGGATGTCCGTCGCGCCGCCGGGCGGAAACGGCACGAGCATGCGAATCGGGCGGTTCGGGTAGTCGCCGGCCTGCGCCGGGCGAGCGGTCTGGGCGTGGGCGGCCCACAGCGGGCAGAGCAGCGCCGCTCCGAGCGCGAGCGACGCCGCGGACGGACCCCCGCGACCCGGGCGGAAGTGGACTGAAGCAGGCATCGAGGAACCTCCGGCAGGCTGAACGATCGGACATGCACCTGCGGATGATGCCGCATCGAGCCGACCTCGGCATCGCCGCCCGCGTCCGCGCGCGGCATCCGCCTGCTCGTGCGTCCGGCCAGGCGGCCCCCGCAGGCTTGCCTGCTCCGGCCGGGAGCGAAGGTCGCGCGCCGCGGTTCGGCGGATCCCCGGCCCGCCGCGCGCGCTCGGGGCCGATGGACAGCCTGCGCGAGGTTGGCATGCGGATTGCTGCATCGCACCATGCCAGTCGGCTCGCCTTCGCCCAACCCCACCGGAACCCACGCCATGGACCTCCTCGCCCCCCTCGTCGACCTGCTGTATTCGTGCGGCCAGCTCGCCAGCCTCGCCGGCCTGCTCGCCGGTGCGCGCTACTGCGTGGGCGTGCCCCGGATCGACCGCGCCCACGTGCGGCCATGGCCGGCCAAGGCGGCGCGCCTGCTCACCGCCTGAGGCACGCACGACGGGCGGCGGGTCGCCCCGGTTCGCTTATGATCGGGGGCGAACCCGCCGCGTGAACGGAGTGCCCGATGCGTGTCCAGCGACTCGACCACTACTCGATCCGAACCACGGACCTGGAGGCCACGCGCCGTTTCTACACCGAGGTGGTCGGCCTTCGGGCCGGCCCGCGCCCCGAGTTTCCCTTCCCCGGCCTGTGGCTCTACACCTCGGAGGAGGAGATGCGGGCGAACCACGCGGTCGTGCACGTGGTGGGCATCGACCCGAACGATCCTGCGGGGCTGGTCCAGTACCTCGGCGACCGCGACGTGGCGTCTCTCGAGGGCGGTGGGGCGGTCGACCATGTCGCCTTCTGGTGCAGCGACCTCCCGGCCCTTCGCGAACGGCTCGGTCGCGTGGGCATCGCGTTTCGCGAACGCACGGTCCCCACGCTGGACCTGCACCAGGTCTTCCTCGAGGACCCCAGCGGCGTCACGCTCGAGCTGAACTTCAGCGCGGGCGAACTCGTGGCCGCGTGAGCGCTCGGGCGTCGGATCGGGGGGGCTGCCGTTGAGCGCCGGCCCGCGCACCGCGATCGTGGTCGGAGGGTCGCTGGGCGGCCTGTTCGCCGCCAACCTGCTGCTGCGCGCCGGCTGGGATGTCCACGTGTACGAGCGCGCCGGCGAGCCCCTGTCAGGGCGCGGCGCGGGCATCGTCACCCACGACAGCCTGTTCCGCGCCCTCGAACGCTGCGGCGTGGCGATCGACGCGAGCCTGGGATGCGAGGTGGTGGGCCGCATCGCGCTCGCGCCCGACGGCTCGGTGGTCGAACGCCTGGCGCTGCCCCAGGTGCTGACCGCCTGGGGACGGCTGTACCACGCACTCGACTCGGTCTTCCCGACGGCACGACACCACCGCGGCCGCACGCTCGCCACCGTGCAGTCGGAGGACGACCGCGTGATCGCGCGCTTCTCCGACGGCTCGGCGAGCGAAGCCGACCTGCTCGTCGCGGCCGACGGCATCCGCTCGACGGTACGCGCACGCTGGTTGCCCGAAGTCCAGCCCGAGTACGCCGGCTACGTCGCCTGGCGGGGGCTCGCCGACGAGCGAGACCTGTCCGCCCCCACGCACGCCACGCTGTTCGATCGCTTCGGCTTCTGCCTGAGCGGGGCCGAGCACATGCTGGGCTATCCGGTCGCCGGGCCAGGCAACAGCACCACGCCGGGCGAGCGCTGCTACAACTTCGTCTGGTATCGCCCCGTCGACGAGCAGCGTGAACTCGAATCGATCTGCACCGACGCGACCGGTCGCCACCATCCGATGTCCATCCCGCCCCCGCTCATCCGCGCGGAGGTGATCGCGCGCATGCGCGCCGATGCCCGTCGGCTGCTCGCCCCGCAGTTCGCCGAGATCGTCGAGGCCACGCGACAGCCGTTCTTCCAGCCGATCTGCGACGTGCAGTCGCCACGGACGGTGTTCGGCCGGGTGGCGCTGCTCGGCGATGCCGCCTTCGTGGCCCGCCCTCACTGCGGGGCCGGGGTGGCCAAGGCCGCCGAGGACGCGATGGCACTGGTCGACGCACTGGCGGTCGCCGGCCGCGACGTGGCGCGCGGCCTCGCCGCCTACCAGGCCCTGCGCGTGCCGGCGAGCGTAGCGCTGGTCGAGCGGGCGCGCACCCTGGGCAACGCCCTGGAGTCGGTCACGCGTCCGCATCGGCGCCGGGCCGAGGCCCGGCTCCACCACACTCCCCAGGCCGCGCTGCGCGAGGTCGCGATCCCGCTGTCGATGATCGACTGATTCCGGACCCTGTTCCCGCCGGAGCAGGAGACCCGGCCCATGCGACAATGCAGGCCGGTCACCTTGCCCCGAGCCTCGCGCCATCCTGGATCCGCGATGAGAGCGTCCGCACAGCCCCTGCACCGTCTTGCCGCCCTGGCCCTCACCCTCTGCCTGATGTGGCTGTCGGCCGCCGGAGAGGCGTGGACGCAGGGCCAGGCGCAACCCAGGCTGCCCGCCATCCCGCTCGCCATCGGCAAGCACAAGGTGATGGCGGAGGTCGCCTCCGACCCGCAGAGCCGCGAGCGCGGGCTGATGTTCCGCTTCGACCTGCGCGACGAGGACGGGATGCTGTTCGTGTTCCCCGAACCGCAGCGACTCACCTTCTGGATGAAGAACACCCCGCTGCCGCTGTCGATCGCGTTCATCGACGCGCGCGGGGTCATCCTCAACATCCGCGACATGATGCCCTACACGCTGGACGGACACCCCTCGGAAGGCGAGGCGCTGTATGCGCTGGAAGTCAATCGAGGCTGGTTCGCCGCCCGCGGCATCCGCCCCGGCGATCGGGTCCTGGGGCTCGACAAGGCCGGGCGCGGCCGCTGAGGCGCGAGGGTGGCCGCGCGCCCCTCGGCGGTCGCGGTCCGGTCGCGGCACCCCGTGCGCGAGGGGTCCCGCGGGACCGGCCGCCGGATCGTCAGGCCGCCGTGTACCGAAGCGCGCGCTGGTCGATGCCGAAGCGATCGGCCAGCCAGTCGAGCATCAGTTCCTGCCCGATCGTGGGGTTGTCGTGCTGGCAGTGCTCGGCCCCGGTCTCCTCGGCCGTCACCAGTCGCAGCGTGACGTCCACGCCCTTCGCGCGCGCGTAGTCGTACACGGTGCGGGCGTTCTCCACGCCCAGCACATCGTGGCCGCCGTGGACGATCAGGTAGGGACAGCGCATCGAGTCGAGCACGCCCTCGAGCACGAAGTCGCGCACGTACTCGGTGGCTTCGGCCATCGATCGCGTGCCGGTGATCCACTTCATGTGGCCCGCGAGACCGTGATCCTCGCCGCGCTCGCCGAAGCGCTGATGCACGCTCCAGATCGCGTTGTGCGAGATCGCGGCGGCCAGCCGTGGCTCCCGCGCCCCGGCCCGCGCGGCGTAGTAGCCGCCGAGGCTCGAACCGCTCACGGCGATGCGCGAGGCATCGACATCGGCCCGCGTCTCCAGCCAGTCGATGCAGCGACCGACCGGGACCTCGTAGTCGTGGCGCGTGCGGATGCCGTACCGGCGGAGCGCCCCTCCCTGCCCCGGGCCGTCGACGAGCAGCACCGACAGGCCGCGCTGCAGGGCGCCGTGCCCGGTCATGAAGTACAGCTCGTCCTTGAAGGAGTCGATCCCGCCGAAGGAGACCAGCACCGGCTGGCGCGGACCGCCGTGCGGCGACCGGATGAAATACGCCGGTAGCGGACGCCCGGGCTCGTAGGGGATCTCCACCACCTCGCCCGGCGGGTCGAGGTGACGCAGGAACGCGTGCGAGCAACGCTCGCATTCGGTGAAGGTGGCGAGTCGCCGCGGGTCGTCACCGTCGAGCCAGAACTCCGCCTGGCGGTAGTAGTCGGCCGCGCGCAGCCAGCAATTCATCGCGGTGCGGACGTGGCCGGCGGCGGCAGCCTCGTCGCCGCGGCGGTGGTTGCGCTGCGCGGTCACCGTCCATTCCCGGTACCAGCTCTCGCGGTCGTTGGGCCGGATCCGGCTGGCGGTCTGGAAACACTCGCTGACCGTGCCGCCGCCCTCCTGGGTCTCGCCGAGTCCTCGCCGGAACTGGTAGGAAAACCAGAAATCCTCGGGCCAGTGGTGCCAGCCGAAAGGTTCGTAGTGGGGCCCCGGAGTCCCCTCCCCGAGGGCGGGGCGCCCGCTGCTCTGATCGCTCATGCCGAACTGCCTCCTGGAATCGAGTGCCGCGCGCTCGGCGCGGGGCTCGCCCCCTGCCGCTCACGGCGAGCGCGCAGCGTAGCATCGACCGGCCGGCGACGGCCGGCCGGCACCGCGCCGCTCACGCCGCGGGGACACCCGAGCCCACGGCAACCAGGGCCTTGGCTTCATGCAGGCTGCCCGCGGCACCGCTGCCGTACAGGCAGCAGGCCAGCTGGTGGACCAGCGGACCCGGCAAGGGCGCCTGCCCGGCCAGCGCAGCGCGGGTCCAGGCCGCGGCCGCCTGCGGCTCGCGCCCGGCCGCCAGCGGGGATGCCGCTCGCGGGGACTCGACCTCGGCTTCGAACAGCACCGAGCACAGGCCCCCATCGAACAGTTCCATGCGCGGCCGACGCCGCGCACTCGCGCAGGCCTCCACCGCCGTCGCGTCGAGCAGGAGCGCTCGTTCGGCGGAACTCTGCAGGTGCTGACGCAGGCTGGCGTGGTCCGAGCGGTCGACGGCCCCGACGACCCGCAGGCTGTCCGGTTCGAACGGCGAGAGCAGTCGCGCCACCGAATGCGCGACATTGCGCACACCCAGCCGCGCGGAGAGCGCCATCAATCCGGCCAGTCCGGGCGCGATCGCCCCTACCGGGACGAAGGCAAGGCCGGTCTCGGCCAGCCGCGCCGTCGCCTGCTCGGCCGACACGCACGGCATGACGCCGAGTTCGCGGAACACGTAGGCGCAGGAGCCGTCCCGGTCGAGCGTGCCGTGGATGAGTACCGGCACCTGGAAGCGTTGCAGCAGCAGCGCCAGCAGCGGGAGGAGATCGGGCTCGTCGCGTGCCGAGCCGTAACTGGGAAACACCACCGGTAGCGCCTTGCCCTCCGGCGCGCCCACCGGGGCCACTCGCGCAGCCAACGCGCGGGCAAAACCGAGCCGCTCGGACACCGACTCGCCCTTCTGCTGGAGGAGCGCGAGGGTTGCGCCCAGTTCCAGTTCGGGCAGGCCGCCGTCGAGCATCGTTGCGAACAGGACCTCGGCCTCCCATTCCGCGAGGTCGCGAGGTTGCGGAC
Source organism: uncultured Pseudomonadota bacterium (assembly GCA_903831455.1). GTDB lineage: Bacteria > Pseudomonadota > Gammaproteobacteria > Burkholderiales > CAIKXV01 > CAIKXV01. The sequence goes on from CAIKXV010000027.1 coordinate 67,232, forward strand.
CGTCGCCCGCCAGTTGCCTGAGTATCGATGCGTGAGTCATGAATCGTCCTCTCCGTGCGGAGCCTGCCGTGCCTCTGGATCCCGGGCACGTTCGTCCCCATCGCGGCCGCGCCCTGCCCTCGCGCGCCGCCACTCGTGCCGCGCGGTGGGAAGCCTCGACACTCCACCCGCGCGTGCATGGACAGACCGTGCAATCGGCGTGCCAGCCCTGCTTCTGTTCTGGACAGATCGTCGCCGCGCCGGAACCTGTGTCCGCATCGCTCCCTGGATGACAGTGGCGCCCACGAACAGTGCGCAACACTCGCACCCGCGCCCGTTTTGGGTGCGCTGCAGCAGGCATCGACCCGCGATCGGGACGCGCGTTCAGCGAGCGAGCATCCGGAAGCGGGTCGGGCGATACGGCTCCGGGTCGATGAACGGCGTCCGGCCTGCGACCAGATCGGCGATCAGGCGCGCGGTGGGTGCCGCCCCGCAAAGACCGGTGTGGCCGTGACCGAACGCGAGGAACACGTCCGGACAGCCGGTCGCGCGGCCGATCACCGGCAGCGAGTCGGGCGTGCAGGGGCGGTGCCCCATCCACTCGCGCATGCCGTCCATGTTCACCCGCGGATACATGCGGCGCGTATGCCGGACCAGGGCTTCGATCCGGGCCGCCGTGGGCGGTGCGTCGAGCCCGGCGATTTCCACCGTCCCGGCGTTGCGCAGGCCGTCGGCCATCGGCGTGACGAAGAACTTGAACTCGCCGGACATGACCGGCATCCGCGGGGCGATCCCGGGCTCGGGAAAGTGCACGTGGTAGCCGCGCTGGGACTCGAGCGGAACCGATGTCCCCAGCCGAGCCGCGAGGCGCGCGGAGTGCACGCCCGCCGCCAGCACCAGGGTCTCCGCGGGTAATCGGCGACCGGACCCGAGCAGCGCTCGGGGGCCGCGCGGGCCGGGTTCGAAGTCCTCCACCTGCAGACGCTCGAAGCGCCCGCCCGAGGCCATGAAGTGGGCGAACAGCCGGCGCGTCAGCCACAGGGGGTTGGCGACATGGCCCTGCTCGGGCAGCAGCACGCCGCGGGGGTAGATGGGCGCGAGGTCGGGGTCGAGTTCGCGGATGGCCGCGGCGTCGAGCGGCTCGAGGCGCACGCCCCGCTCGCGGCGCAGCGACCACGCCAGGGCGTCGGACTGCCAGGCCGCTTCGCTCTCGTAGACGGCCATGTAGCCGGACGGATTGATCAGGTCGCTGCAACCGGCCGCGCGTGCGAGGCGCCCCCACGCCTCGAAGGTGCCCCCGAGCAGCGGGCGCAGCGCATCGGCGATACGCTCGACCCGGGAGCGCCGGCTCGCCAGCAGGAAGCGCAGCAGCCAGGGCGCCGCCTGCGGCAGGTACTGCCAGCGCAACGACAGCGGGGCCGCCGGATCCATCAGCCAGCCGGGCACCTTGGCGAGCAGCCCGGGCATCGCCACCGGCACCACCGAGCCCGGACTGAGGATTCCGGCGTTCCCGCTGGAGGTGGCCTCGCCGGGCTCCGCCCGGTCGACCAGCGTGACGCGGTGGCCGTCGGACTGCAGCCAGCAGGCCGAGGCCACGCCGACGACCCCCGCACCGAGAACGGTGACCTCGCGCGCGCCCATCGCGGGGTCAGGCGGACTCGGCAGGTTCGACCCAGCCGCCGCACTGCCAGCAACTGGCGAAACTCGCCGGGTTCGGCTCGCCGCAACTCGCGCACCGCCGATCCGGGGCACTGGGGCCGCGCCGATCGTGCGCGGCCACGACCGGCTCGGCGCGCGCAACATCCCGCGGCTCGCTCACCCAGACCTCGGGGCGCACGTCGATGAAGGACAGTTCCCCGAGCGCGCCCGCCGCATGTGCGTTCAGGATGCGGGCCGCGATCCCGTGGCCGTGCAGCACGTCGGCGAGCAGTTGCGCATCGACGAGATCAGAGGCCACGTACACACGCGGCATCAGGCGAGCGCGGTGTCGCGGGCGGAAGTCGCCCCCGAGAGGCCGAAGGCGTCGGCCAGCCGCTCGTACGAACGACGTCGCGTCGCGTAGTCCCCGGTGATGGTGAGCACCATCATCTCGTCGGCGGCGAACTCCTCGGCCATCCCGAGCAGCCGATCGCGCAGGCGGTCGGCCGTTCCGATCAGCGTGCGCGCGCGATTGCGCTGCACGACCGCGCGCTCGATCGCACTGTACGCGTAGGCCTCGGCGTCGGCCTGTGTCGGTACCGGGAGGTTGATGCCCTTCTCCTGCCGCAGGCGCCGAAGGTCGATCGCGGCGGCGAGTCGCTCGGCCTCGGCATCGCTGTCGCCGCAGACGCAGAAGACGGTGAGCATCGAGTACGGCGTGGCCTCCCGCGCCGACGCCTGCCAGTGTTCGCGATAGGCACGCATCACGCCGTCGCCACCGTGGCCGCTGATGAAGTGCGCGAAGGAGAACCGCAGGCCCAGGTGGGCGGCCAGCGCCCCGCTGTAGCCTGAGGAGCCGAGCAGCCAGACCTGCGGCGCGCCCTCCCCGGCGGGCTGCGCAACGACCCGGGCATAGGGATGGTCGGCAGGCAGCGTGCCATCGAGGAAGCCCACGAGATCGACCACCTGCTGCGGGAACTCCTCGGCCGTCGGATAGCGGCCACCACCGACCGCATGGGCGGTTCGCTGGTCGCTACCCGGGGCACGCCCGATGCCCAGGTCGATGCGACCGGGGAACAGCGTCTCGAGCATCCGGAACTGCTCGGCCACCTTGAGCGCGCTGTAGTAGGGCAGGAGCACGCCGCCGGTGCCGATGCGCATCCGCTCGGTGGCGGCCGCCACCCTGCCCACGAGGATTTCGGGACAGGGATCGGCCAGCGCGCGCGTGGAATGGTGCTCGGCGAGCCAGTAGCGGTGGTAGCCCATCTGCTCGCAGGCCCGGGCGAGCGCGAGCGTCTCGGCCACGGCTCGCGCCGGCGAGCAGCCGTCGATGATCGGGGATTGATCGAGGACCGAAAGTTTCATGCGTGCATTCTAGCCAACAGCCCACACCGCGGCGAGGGGGAGATGGGCCGCCTGCGGCGACGACGGGGCGCCGCCCCCTCGGCTGACCGCCCGGGGCCGCATCCCCGCCAGCGGCCGGCGGGATACGGGCCCGCTCCGGCGACCGCCAGCAGCAGGGGCTGCCCCCGGGGCGCAACCTCGGAGCCCGATTTCCCGCCACGACGACCGGGAATCGACCGGCAAGGTTCGCGGCGTCCGCCGGCCGCGTGCGGCGATTACTGCTGGCCCAGGTAGATGTAGATCGCACGATTGCCGTCGCGCGCCGCACCGTAGGCCAGGTAGAACGGCCCCAGCGGCGTGTCGATCGCGAGGAACACGCTCCCGGAGACCAGCGTGCCGCGCGGCGAGGCCGCGAACAGCGGATCGCGAACCTCGGCCAGTTCGAGCGAGGCGCCGAGATAGCTGCCCTCGAACAGCCCGCGGCGCTGCCACTGGTTGAGGTAGGTCATCCGTCCGTACAGCAGCGACTGACCCAGCAACTGATTCGGCGCGTAGCCGGACTGGCGATGGAAGCCTCCCCACTGCACCAGGTCGTACCCGGGCAGTCGGTCGTCTCCGATCGCGCCCGCGGCGCGCACGGCCGTCTGCAGCGTATGGATACCCCAGGAGCGTGCGGCCAGCCCGTCGACGTCGTAGCGCTGGAAACGATCGCTCGCCCCCAGCGACGGGGTGGACGCATAGAGGTGGCCGAGCCCGCGATATCCGGCGCGCGGGATGCGCGCGCTATCGAGTCGGTCGACGGCCACACGGGCGACGAAGCCGCCCTCGTCGTAGGTCTGGCGGGTACGTCCGAAGAGCACCGGACCGGTGTCGAGTTCGATCAGGTTGCGACCGACCCGCACCCCGGCGCGCAGCTCGCCGTACTGCTCGATCTGCGCTCCGAGATCGACGCCGATCCGGGCGACCGTCTGCTGGTACTGGCCGACGCGGATGTTCCCCTCGTACACCGGGATCGGCCGGCGGAACATGTCGAGACGGGGCGCGACGAACACCGACTGGTTGACCGCCAGCGGCTGGTAGAACTCCGACAGCAGCCGGCTCTCGCGCCCGACCTGCAGGTCGTTCCGCCACTCCGCACCCAGAGCGTTCATCCACGTCCGCCGGTAGCTCGCCAGAAGCGAGTAGTAGGACTCGCCTCCGAACTCGCTCGCGAGGCTCAGGCCGAGCCGCAGGTAGTCCGGTCCCCAGGCCTTCTCGGGCGCCTTGACCGACAGCACCTGGCGCCCCGACTCCTCGAGCAGTTCGTAGCTCACGTGCTCGAAATCGCCGCGCCCGTAGATGCGGCGCAGGTCGGCATCCAGCGTCGGCTGGTCGAGCGGCTGCCCGACCCGCGTCTGCATGCTGCCGACCACCACGGCCGGATTGACGCGCTCGAGCCCGGTCACCCTGATCTCGTCGACGGTGCGCGTGGGCGCCTCGCGGACGCGGGAACGGGCCTGCTGCCAGTCCCGGTATCCATCGGGGTCCATCGACAGGCGGGCGAGTCGGTTCCCGACAGACCGGGCGGCCGCCTCTCCGACGGGCACGGCGGTGGGCATCCGGTTGAAGTCGGCCGAAGACAAGTCGCCGAGCGCGGGCTCGATCAGGATGTCTCGCGGGCCGAGGCTCGCCACGGAGGCGCGGACGTTGCTCTCGGTGAGGAGGCCGATCACCTGCACGCTCACCGCGAGCAGCGAGTCGATCTGCGCGCGCTTGAGCAGCGGCGTGCCGACGTTGACCGCGATCACCACGTCCGCGCCCATCGCCCGCGCCTCCTCGACCGGCAGGTTGCGCACGAGCCCGCCGTCGACGAGCAGGCGCCCGTCGATCTCGATCGGGGCGATCGCGCCGGGCACCGCCATGCTCGCGCGCATCGCCGAGGCCAGGCTGCCGCGCGCCAGCCGCACCGCGTCCCCGTTCTCCACGTCGGTCGCCATGGCCATGAACGGGATGGGCAGCTTCGAGAAGTCGGTCTCGCCCGATACGGTCAGCAGCCGCCGCAATACCGCCTCGAGCGCCACACCCGACACGGCGCCTCGCGGCGCCTGGATCCGTCCGCCGCGAAAGCCGAACTCCGGCCCGAGGAAAGGCAGGTAGTCGTCGGCTCTCCGGCGCAACGGCAGGTCGACCCGCGCCGGACGATCGTCGAGCAGCGTGGGCGTATCGAGTTCGGGCAGCAGCCGTTCCAGTTCCGCGACCGTCGTGCCCGACGCATAGGCTGCGCCGACGATCGCGCCCATGCTCGTCCCGGTGATGATGTCGATCGGAATGCGCATCTGCTCGAGCGCCTTGAGTACGCCCAGGTGTGCGGCGCCCCGCGCGCCACCGCCCGAGAGCACCAGCGCGATCCGCGGGCGGCGCGCGTTCGCCGCGCCCGCCTCGCCCTGCCCCACGGTCGCCGACCCCATCGACTGCCCGGGCCGGGCAGCCGGGTCCGCGTGAGGACCGCTCGACGGATCGGCGGCGCGGGCGGGCGTGGCTGCGCGGTGCGTCGGGTCGGACGTCGCGACGACGGCAGCCGCCGGGGCGCGAGTCGCGGTGGCGGCCGATGGACCCCCGGCCGATCCCACGCCCGGCGGCAGGCCCAGCCCGATGACCGCCAGGATCCGCAGGGCGAGGCCGAGGTGGCGAGCACCACCGCCGACCGACTTGCGGACTCCGCACCCGTTGCCCGCCGAGCCGCCCCCCGGATACCGATTCATGTCCCCCCCCGCCATCGTTCGAGGTCGCGTCGCTCGCGCTTGGTCGGGCGCCCGGTCCGCTCGCCCCAGGACCCCGCCTCGCGAGCCGCTGCCTCGGCTTGCCGCCGCGCCGCACTGGCGACCGTCTCCTCGTACAGCGCCCGCGCCTGCTGCGCGCCGCCGCGCCGCTCGATCACGCCGAGCACCCTCACCTCCCATGCCTGGCCGCCGGCCCGAACCTCGACCGTGTCGCCCGCGGCCACCTCGCGCGAGGGCCGTGCCCGCTCGCCGTTCACCCGCACATGGCCTGCGCTCACCGCACCCTGCGCGAGCGTGCGGGTCCGGAAGAACCGTGCCACGTGCAGCCAGCGATCGACGCGCAAGGAATCGCTCACAGCGGCCTCTGCCGGGTGGACGGACGCCGCAACTTCGCGCGCACCCACTGCGCGAAACGGTGGCAGTCGAACTCCTGCGGCACGTAGACGCCGTGGCTGAAGCCACGTGCCGTCACGCCCCGCTGCTGCCATTCGCAGTTGCGTGCATCCTGCGCATTGGTGACGCGCCACACCGACAGGTAATGCTCGAGGTCGAAGCCGGGGCGCGACACGGCCTCGGGCTCGAACAGCCAGTCGTAGACGATGCGCACCCGCCCCGGCCCGACCGGAAACACGAGGTGCGCGTTCACGTAGTCCGGATGCAGGTTGAGGAACAGGTTCGGCGGCAGCAGCGCCGGCTGGTAGGGCAATCGACGCTCCGCCTCGCCGAGCCCGCGGAAGGGCGGCACGCGCGAGCGACCGTCCGGCGTGAGCGTCTCGGTTCCCGGCCGGAACTGGGGCGTGGGCTCGATCCGCGGCGCTGCGTCGCGGCCGCGGCGCAGGCCCCACGCGCCGCCCTCGCGGTAGGCCGGCACCAGCCGGCACAGTTCGGGGTGCACCGGCGGGCAGTGGAAGCACTCGCAGAAGTTCTCGCAGACGAGTTTCCAGTCGGCGGCCACCTCGACCTCCAGCCGGTGGCCGACCACCAGTCCCTCGAGGCCGTAGCCCGCGAGGCGCTCCGGCATCCAGCCCAGGCTCTCGCGCAGCGGGGCGACCGTGCCCGTACCCAGGTTCACGAACACGAAACCGCCCCACAGGTCGGCCCGGACCGCCAGCAGGCCCAGGCGATCGGCATCGAAATCCGGCGTGGGCATGCGCCGCGGGGTCGATTGCAGCCGACCGTCGAGCCGGTAGCTCCACGCGTGGTAGGGACAGGTGATGCGCCCCCCGCGCAAGCGACCGGAGGCCTCGGTACACAGGATCGATCCGCGGTGCCGGCAGGTGTTGTGGTAGGCCCGGACCGTGCCCGCGTCGTCGCGCACGAGCAGCAGGGACTGCCCGGCGAGATCGACCACGCGATAGTCGCCGGGCGCGGCCAGCTCGTCGGCCCGGGCCACCGCGATCCAGCTGCCGAACCAGATCCGGTCGACCTCTCGTCGGTGGTGGTCCGCGTCGTGGTACCAGTGCCCCGGCAACCCCTGCGCCAGGCGACCGAGCGGCTCGCGGATCGGACCGCGCGACTGCGTGGCCGCCGGCGCGCGAGCGACCGCGGGCTGCCCGGCCGCAGCGGCAGCCGGACCCTTGCGCGCGAGGCGGGTGCCGCGGGACGGTGTGCGATTGGCCATGGGCGGGAGTCTATCGCCACTGGCCACGACGCCGACGACTCCCCATCGCGTCGCGCGCGCGCTATAGTTTTCACCATGAAGACCACGTCCACCCCCCCTGTACACGAGTCGGCGGCCCCGGTCGGTCGCTGCGGCTACCACGACATCGGCGGACTCACCGCCGGAGCGATCGACCCTGCCGAAGAGCCGGTGGAGTTCTGGCACAAGCAGAACGAGGCCCTCCGCGGGCTGCTGGGCGACCCGCTGCGGCGCATGGTGTCGGTCGATGAAGTCCGGCGCGCCTTCGAGTCGTTCGGCGAGGACAAGTACAACCGCCTCTCCTTCTACGAGCGTCGACTCGAGGCCATGCTCGACATCCTCGTCGAGAAGGGACTCATCGACCGCGAGACCTTCATGCGCAGGGTCGAGGCCGAACTCGCCGCGCGAGGCGCGGCGGCACCGGTGGCGTCGCGATGAATCCGCTGGCGGCCGCACCGCGGCCCGCGTGCGGCGAGCCGCGCTTCGTGCCCGGGGACCGGGTCCGGGTGCTGGACCTGCCTCGCCCCGGCCATGTACGCACCCCGCACTATGTCCGCCACAAGGTGGGGACGGTCGTCGAATACACCGGCCTGTTCCTCAACCCCGAGGACCTCGCCTACGGACGCTGCAGTGGCCCGGCCGTCAATGGCTACCGGGTCGTCTTCGACCAGTCGCACCTGTGGCGCGACTACCGGGGCAGCGGCAGCGATCGCCTGTTCATCGAACTGTACGAGCACTGGCTGGAGAGGGCCTGACCCGATGCCGCACGACGCGCCCCACGGACACGATCACGACCACGACCACGACCCGCACGCGCCTGCCGCCGACCTCGGCGACGCACGCTCCCGTTGGTACGAGGTGGCCTCCGACGTGATGCGCGACATGCTGGTCGAGCGCCAGGTGCTCACCGCCCGCGAAGTGAGCCGCCAGATCGAGCTGATGGAGAGCAAGTCGATCCAGCTCGGGGGACGCCTCGTCGCCCGGGCGTGGACCGATCCCGACTTCCGCACCCGCCTGCTCGAGGACGGCAAGGCGGCCGCGGCCTCCATCGGCATCCCGATGACCGAGGCCGCGCTCAAGGTGGTCGAGGACACGCCTGCCGTGCACAACGTGATCGTCTGCACGCTGTGTTCCTGCTACCCGCGTTCGCTGCTCGGCCAGCCGCCCGCCTGGTACCGCAACAAGGCCTACCGCTCGCGCGTGGTGCGCGAGCCGCGCCAGGTCCTCGCCGAATTCGGCACCCGCGTGCCCGACGACGTCGAGATCCACGTGCACGACTCCAACGCCGACCTGCGCTTCATCGTGCTGCCGATGCGCCCGGCCGGCACCGAGCGGCTCGACGAGGCCGCCCTCGCCGCGCTCGTCACCCGCGACTGCCTGATCGGCGTGGCTCCGCCCCGGCTCCCCGACGTCGCGGCCGCCTAGCACGCCTGCGGGCTGCGGCCGCGATCGGTCGCGGCCCGCAGTGGCACGGCTCTTGCGTCGCCCCGGGGCGTCCGCGTCGGGTCCACCCGGACCACCGGCGGATCGCCCGGAGGGTCGCCATGCCGAAGTCCCGTATTGTCGTCGCGAGCGCGCCGCACGCGCTCGCCTGCGCCTTGGCCGTCGGCCTCGCGGGGTCGGGCCTGCTGCTCGCCCAGGACTTCCCGACGCGGCCGATACGGCTGGTGGTGCCCTTCGCGGCGGGTGGAGTGTCGGACATCATCGGGCGCGTGCTGGCTGCACGCTTGCAGGAGCCGTTCGGCCAACCGGTGATCGTCGACAACCGCGGCGGCGCCGGCGGCTCGATCGGCAGCGATCTGGTCGCCCGTGCCCAACCGGACGGGCACACCTTCCTCCTGGGCAGCAACGGCACGCACGCGATCGTGCCCCACCTCTACAAGCGCCTGCCCTACGACCCGATCCGGGACTTCACGCCCATCGGCATGGTGGCGATCACCCCGACCGTGCTCGCGGTCAACCCGGATCTGCCGGCGCGCACGGTGCGCGAACTGATCGCCCTCGCCCGCGCCCGGCCCGGACAGCTGGCCTTCGGATCGTCCGGGATCGGCAGCACCTCCCACCTCGCCGGCGAGATGCTGGCCGCGCTGGGCGCCGTCAGCATCAACCATGTCCCGTACAAGAGCGCGTCGGCCGCCTACCCGGACGTGTTCGGCGGGCGGATACCGCTGATCTTCGACAGCGTGCTGTCGATGACGCCCTACCTCAAGGCGGGAAAGCTGCGGGCGCTCGCCGTCACCACGCCGCGCCGCGTCGCGACCCTTCCCGACGTGCCGACGATGGCCGAGGCCGGGCTCGCCGGCTACTCGGTCACCCTGTGGATCGCGACCTTCGGTCCCGCGGGACTGCCGCCCGCGATCGCCATGCGCCACGTGAAGGCGCAGCAGGCGGTACTCTCCGCGCCCGAGGTGCGCGAGCAGCTCGGCGCGCAGGGTGCGGAGATCGCCGCCGGCACGCCGGCCGAACTCGCTGCGGCGGTCGTCTCCGATCTCAAGCGCATGGGCGAACTCGTGCGCGCTGCGAAGATCGAGCCGCAATGATCGCCCCCGGCCCACTGGCGAACACCCGCGCCCCCCGGCCTGCACGGCGCGATCCGGCATCGACGCAGCCGCCAGGACACGCATCCGGACACATCCGTGCCCTTGCCCTCACCCGGGCCGGTCCATCCGCCCCGGCGGCCCTTGCCGGTACCGGCACGGCACGACGCGCACTGGCCGTGGCCTCGCTCGGTGCCGCGTCGCTGATCGCTGGCCCGGCCGCGGCCGCCGACTACCCCAGCCGACCGATCCGCTTCGTCATTCCGTTCGCCGCCGCCGGAGTCTCCGACATCGTGGCTCGAACGCTCGGCGCCCGCCTCCAGGACTCGCTCGGCCAGCCGGTCATCTACGACAACCGCGGAGGCGCGGGCGGCACGATCGGCACCGACCTGGTGGCGCGTGCATCGCCCGACGGACACACGCTGGGCATCGGCAATCTCTCCACGCACACGATCGCACCGAGCGTGTACCGCAAGCTGCCCTACGATCCACTCCGCGACTTCGCGCCCCTCAGCCTGGTGGCCACTGCGCCCAACGTGATGGCGGTCAGTGCCGCCCTTCCGGCGAAGACGCTCAAGGACGTGATCGCCCTGTCGCGGACCCGGTCGCTCTCCTTCGCGTCCTCGGGCACCGGCACGGTGTTCCACCTGGCCGGCGAGATGGTCAACGTCTCGGCCGGGATCTCCCTGGTCCACGTCCCGTACAAGGGCGTCGCGGCCGCCTATCCGGAGGTCATCGCCGGCAGCGTGCCGCTGATCTTCGACAGCCTGATCTCCGCGACGGGCCATATCCGCGCCGGACGCATCCGTCCGATCGCGCAGACCGGTGCCCGGCGCTCGCCCGTGCTGCCCGACGTGCCGACGATGGCCGAGGCCGGGCTGCCCGGGGTCGTCCTCGATTTCTGGCTGGGCTTCTTCGCGCCGGCGGGCACGCCCGCTCCCGTGGTGGGTCGCCTCAATGGCGACATCCTGAAGGCCCTTGCGATCCCCGAGGTCCGGCAGCAGTTGGCCGCCCAGGGCGCCGATGTGGTCGGCAGCAGCCCGGAGGCGCTGCGCGAGCAGATCCGCACGGGCATACCCCGGATGGCCGCGCTCGTGAAGGCCGCGCGGATCGACCCGGAATGAGTGCGAGGCCACCGCGCGCGAAAGCCGCCCCCCCCGCGAGGTGACGGCTCCCCGGCCGCGCGACGCACGCGGGGCTGGCGGCCGGATGGCGGCTGGCGCCGATCGATCGCGGTGGGGCGGCGAGGCGTGATCGCCGCGGCCGGCACCTTCGGTCGCACCGCGCCCGGGAAACCGGTCGGGCGAGCGAGGCTCTCGCCGCGTGCGCTTCGGCCGTCGGGGTTCAGATCGGCCGAGGCTCGATCGCGATGCGAAGGGCGAGTGCGAACAGCACCGCGCCCAGCACCCAGCGTTGCGCAGCCAGCCACCCGGGATGCTCGGCAAACGTGCGCGCGATCGCGCCCGCGGTGAGCACCAGCCACAGGTCGAAGACGACGCTCACCGCCATCTGGACCGCGCCCAGCAGCATCGACTGCGCGAACACGCTGCCGCGCGCCGGATCGACGAACTGCGGGAACAGCGCGAGGTAGAACATCGCGACCTTCGGGTTGAGCACGTTGGTGAGCATCCCCTTCGTGAACAGGACGGTCGTCCGCTCCGGCGCCAGCGGTCGCGGCGCAAACGGAGAGGCGCCCCCGGGTCGAACCGCGTCCCACGCCATCCAGGCCAGCCATCCGGCACCGGCATACTTGACCAGGTCGAAGGCCGGCGGCCACCAGCGGAACACCACCGACAGACCGGCAGCCGCCGCGACCCCATGCACGGCGAAGCCCGCAAGCACGCCCGCCAGCGAGACCACGCCGGCACGACTGCCCTGGCAGATCGCGCGCGACAGCAGGTAGGCCATGTTCGGACCGGGCGTGACCACCAGTACCACGCAGGCAGCCCCGAAGAGCGCGAGTTCGTCGAACGGGATCAGCATCGGACGGTCCGCGGCCCGAAGGTCGGCCGCCGCACCCGCCTCGCCGGGGGACGCTCGCGCACGGACGACCCGTCCACCCGAGCAGGCTCAGGCGTGCAACCGGTAGAGCGTGGTCTGCTCGAGATCGTCGCCGTACCAGGCGCGGATCGACGCCTCGCGCGTCCCGAGGTAGGTGGTGCTCCCCTCGCGCTGGGTCATCGGCAGGTCGTGGCCCGGCACCAGCACGCTGCCGTCCCGCGCCTGCCAGTGGCGCCAGATCATCGCGATCGACTCGGCGGAAGCCCTTGCATCGAAGGTCATGTCGGTCGCGCGGGACACCATCTCCGCCCGGTTCTTCGCCGCGTCGCCGGTGAACACGATGTCGCGCTCGCGCCCATGCAGCACGTAGACGAGGCAACCGGGCGTGTGCCCGGGCGCGAGGTGGGCGGTCATGCCCGGGAAGACCTCCGCTCCATCCTCGGCGGCCGCCAGCGTCGGCCAGCGCGCCAGTTCGCGCACGTACAGTTCCGGTACCGGGGTCTCGCCCCAGGGCGCGCTGGCACCCCATTCGAGTTCGCGCGAACCGATCACGATGCGGGCGTTCGGGAACATCGTGAAGTTCACGCTGTGATCGTAGTGGCAGTGGGTCAGGATCACGTCGGTGACCTGCGCGGGCGACACGCCGCGCTCGGCGAGTCGCTCCTTCAGCATCCGGCGCATGCCGAACGAGCCGGTATCGACGAGCGCGACTCGACCGTCGCCGCGCAGCAGCGCGACCGTACTCCAGCCCAGTCCGCCGTGGCAGACCGATTTGCCGGGATAGCCCTGCACCACGATGTCGATGTCGAAATTGTCCAGCTTCATGTGCACGCTCCGGAGGACGACGGTCGCCGGCGGGCGACCCGGTGTCGACCGATTGTCTCGCAAGTGCGGGGCGGCTTCCCGTCCGACCCGGCCGCGGGCGGGCGCGATGCAACCGAGCCGCGCATCGGCCCCATAATCCGGGTCGGAGTCCGGCGCGGCGACCCGGAAGGTCCCGGGCGAACCGGTGCGGACAGGCACACAGGAGGAGTGGAACGTGGCGGACGCGAGGGTCGGCGTGGTGGGGCTGGGCAACATGGGCGGCGGAGTGGCGCGCAACTATGCGCGCAAGGGCGTGCCGCTGGCGGTTTGGGATGTGTCCGAGTCGGCGTGCGCGCCGTTCCGGTCCCAGCCGGGCGTACGGGTCATGGCCCCGGGCGAGATGGCCTCGCGCTGCGAGATGATCATCTTCGTGGTGCCCGCAACGCCCGAGATCGCCGCGAGCCTCGAGGGTCCCGACGGCGTGCTCGCGCATGCGCGACCGGGCCTGGTGGTCTACGACTTCACCACCTCGGACCCTCGGGATTCGCGCGCGCTCGCCGCGAAAGCCGCGGCCCGCGGCGTGCACTACCTCGACGCGGGCATGAGCGGCGGGGCCACCGGCGCGGACGCCGGCACGCTCACGCTGATGATCGGCGGCGACGCGCAGGCCTTCGAGCGCACGCGGGAACTGCTCGGCCACGTGGCCGAGCGGCTGTTCCATCTCGGCGCAAGCGGAGCCGGTCACACCATGAAGCTGATCCACAACATGGTGTGCCATACGATCTTCCTGTCCACCTGCGAGGGTGGTCGGATGGCCGAGGCGGCGGGGATCCGTCTCGAGGACATGATCGCGGTGTTCAACGTCTCCAACGCGCGCAGCTACGCGAGCGAGATGCGGTTCCCGAAGCACATCCTGTCGGGCAAGTGGGACGCACGCTCCCGGGTCTACAACCTGCGGAAGGACCTGTCGATGGCGGTGGACCTGGCCGGCTCCATCCCGGCCGAGGTACCCCTGGGGACCTTCACCCGGGACTTCCTCGACGCCGCCATGGACCAGGGCATGAGCGAGATCGACTACTCGCGCCTGTACGAACGATTCGACCCGATCATGGCCGAAGTGCGTCAGCGCAAGGCCTGAGCCGGGGACTGACGCCGCCCCCGGCCGGACGGGCCGGCACGCCTGCAGCCCTCGCGGCGGAAACACCCTCGCCGCGGGGGCTCGCCGCGCCTGCCGCGCGCCGGCGACGCGTCGACACGGCTTGCACGCCGGCCGCCCGTACCGCGCGCGGACGGCATGCCCTCCCCCGCAGCCGGGTCGAAGGCTGCGGGCCTGGGGCGTGCGGTCGACGGGCCGCCACGAGTCGTGCGGGGGCCAACCCGCGGTCAGATGACCCCGTCGGCCCGCAGCGCCTCGAACTCCGCCTCGTCCATGCCCAGCCGCTCGAGATAGATCTCGCGGTTGTGCACGCCCATCGGGAGGCCCGCGTGCGCGATGCGCCCCGGCGTCTCGGACAACCGCGGCTGCACCCGCGGCATGCGCAGCCGCCCGAGCTCGGGGTCGTCGATCTCGGTGAGCGCCTCGCGGGCGATCATGTGCGGATCCTCGGCCAGGTCGCGAAAGTCGGCGATGGGCGCTGCAGCCACCTCCGCCGCGAGCAGCCGCTGCATGCAGTCGCGCTGGTCGAGGGAGGCCACCCACTCCCCGACGATGGCATCGAGTGCGTCGACGTTGGCGAGCCGGGCCTGGTTGGTGGCGAAGCGCTCGTCCTCGAGCAGGTCGGCGCGCCCCATCTCCCGGAACAGCCGCTCGGTGATCGCCTGCGTCGAACCGGCAATCGCGATCCAGCGTTCGTCGCGCGTGCGATAGGTGTTGCGCGGCGCCGAGCCTGTCGTGCGGTTGCCTGCGCGCCGCCCGGGAAGACCCAGCTGGTCCCACGAGACGGCATGGCCGGTCAGCACCGTGTACAGGGACTCCACCAGGCTGGTGTCGATCGACTGGCCACGCCCCGTTGCACGGGCATCGCGGCGGTAGAGCGCGAGCATCACCCCGATCGTGGAATACAGCGCGGCGGTGGTGTCGGCCAGCGGGAAAGGCGGCAGCGTCGGCGGCCCGTCGGGCTGGCCGGTGATGTGGGCGAAGCCGCTCATCGCCTCGGCCAGCGTGCCGAAGCCCGGACGGTCGCGATAGGGCCCCGTCTGCCCGAAACCCGACACGCGCACCATCACCAGCCCGGGGCTCAACTCGCGCAGCGACTCGTAGCCCAGGTTCCATCGTTCGAAGGTACCGGCGCGAAAGCTCTCGATCAGCACGTCGGCCTTCAGGCGCTGCACCAGTCGCCTGAACAGCGCCTGTCCACCGGGCTTGCTGAGCGAGAGCGTGATGGTCTTCTTGTTGCGGGAGAGCTGCTTCCAGACGAGCGGAACGCCCCCCTTGTTGCGCCCGAAGTAGCGCCCCTGATCGCCACCCTGCGGGTTCTCGACCTTGATCACCTCGGCACCGAAGTCGCCCAGGATCATCGCGATCGTCGGCCCGGCCACCACCTGCCCGCAATCGATCACCGTGATGCCGGAGAGCGGCAGTTCGCCCGACGTCTGCTCACTCATGCCCGCGCCCTCCGCGCGCCGCCGACTCGGCCCAGGCCATCACGCGCCGGGCGGTATCGACCATCGCGTAGTCGACCATGGTGCCGTCGACCGTGGTGGCCGCGGAGCCCCGCGCCACCGCGGCATCGAAGGCCTCGATCACCCGCCGGTAGTAGTCGAGCTCGCGGGCAGTCGGCATGAAGATTCCGTTGACCACCGGCACCTGCGCCGGGTGGATGCACGACTTGCCACGATAGCCGAGCCGGCGCACCGTCTCGCAGCACTGGCGCAGTCCGTCCTCGTCGCGAATGCGCGCGTAGGTGCCGTCGAGCACGTGCGCGACACCGGCTGCCTTGGCCGCCAGCAGCACCCGCGATCGCACGTAGAGCACCTCGGTGCCCTCGGGCGACCACTGGTAGCCGAGGTCGGCCTGCAGGTCCCCGTCCTGCGCGGTGCCGCAACTCACCGCATTGACCCTCGGCGAGGCCGCGCAGATCTCGTGGGCGTTCCAGACGCCGCGCGCGGTCTCGAGGCTGGGGCAGATGCGCACCGAGCCTGGCGGCATCCCCGCGCGCGCCTCGCGCTCGCCGATCAGCCGGTCCACTTCGCGCACCGTCGCAGCCGAGTCGGTCATCGCCAGGCGGACCGCCGCGAGCCCGGGGCGCACGATCGCCTCCAGATCCGCCTCGAGCCATCCGGTGGAGATCGCGTTCACCCGAACGTAGAGCACGTGGCGCGAACCGTTGAGCCCGATGTAGTCGTGGGCGATGTCCCGCGCCCGCGCCTTCTCGGCTACGGGTACCGAGTCCTCGAGGTCGAGGATGAGCGCGTCGGCACCGCTGCGCGGCGCCTTGCCCAGCATGTCCTCGCGATTGCCCGGCACGAACAGCAGGCTGCGGGGACCGCTCACGACGGTCCCCGGAAACCGTGGCCGGCCCGATACCCCTGCCTCACTGGGCCGTCAATCCCGCTGCCTGCACGACCTTGCGCCACTTCTCCACCTCCGAGCGAATGAACTGCGCGAAAGGCGCTGGGCCATCGCCGTTGATCGAATAGCCGATCTCCACCAGCCGCCGCGACGTCTCCTCGCGCCGCAGCGCGTCGGACACGGCGGCGTGGAACGCGGACACGACCTCGGCCGGCGTGCCGGCAGGCACCATCGTGCCGTGCCAGAAGCCCGACTCAGCCCCCGGGAACCCGGCTTCCCCCACGGTCGGCACGTCCGGCAGCACGGGAATGCGCCGGCCGTCCATCGCCGCGATCGCGCGCAGGCGACCCGACCGCACATGCGGCAGCGCAGAGGCCAGCGGCGCGAAGTAGACTGCGCTCTCGCCCGCGACCATCGCGTTGATCGCCTCGCCTCCCCGCGGTACGGCACATGCAGCATGTCGACGCGTGCGACCAGGCGGAACAGCTCGCCACCGATGAAGGTGGGCGAGCCGGCACCGGCCGATGCGTAGTTGATCGCGCCCGGGCGCGACCGCGCCAGCGCCACCAGCTGTTTCACGGTCTTCACCGGCAGCGACGGATGCACCACCAGCAGCGCCGGCGAGGCGCCGATATTCGTCACCGCGGTGAAGTCCCGCAGCAGGTCGTAGCCCAGTTTCGGGTACAGCGTGGCATTCACGCTGTGGCTGAAGTTGACCTGCAGCACCGTGTAGCCGTCGCGCGGCGCCTTGGCCACGAACTCGGCGGCGATGTTGCCTGCGGCGCCCGCACGGTTCTCCACGACGATCGGCTGCCCGGTCGACTGGGACACACCGTTGGCGAGGATTCGACCCACGGTGTCGGCGCCCGACCCGGCTGAATTGGGCATGATCCATCGCACCGGCTTGGCTGGCCAGCCCTGCGCCAGTGCCGGGCCTGCCACGCTGACGGCCAGCAGCGCCGCAACCGGCGCGAGGGTACGCGCGCGTCGACGGTTCATGGTCTCTCCTCCCGTCGGGTCGTGGGCGACGCCCGTCCGCGTCTCGTCCGCCAGGCCCGATCTTCCGTGGAGTCGCGTTATTGCACGCGTCCCGGGAGGCGTCAAGTCCGCGCACCGCGCAGGGGCGATGCGTACCACCGTCCGCGCCGACGGTGGAGGTCCATCGGCGCGGGAGCCCGCTTCAGCGTGTCTCGCCGAGCAGCGTCATCGCGGTGCCGCAGCAGATCTGATCGCGCTCGGCGGGCGTGAGCCGCGGCACGCGGTCCAGGTTGTCCACCGGGGCCTCGTCGCCCATGTCGAACGGGGAGTCGGTACCCAGCACGCAGTGGTCGGCGCCGACGCTGTCGATCAGGTGGCGGGTGGACTGCGGGTTGTGCGTGAGGCAGTCGTAGTAGAAGCGCTGGAAGTGGTCGATCGGCGAGGTGGTGGACAGCGTGCGCGCCTCGGGGCGCACCGCATGCCCGTGCCGGAAACGGCCGATCTGGTAGGGCACGTAGCCGCCCCCGTGGGCGAGCAGGAAACGCAGCTTGGGCACCTCGTCGAGCGCGCCGCTGAACATCATGTTGGCGGTGAAGATGGTCGTCTCGAGCGGATTGCCGATCATGTTGATCAGGTAGTACTTGTCCAGGCCCATGTCCGTGCACCACCAGTTCGGGTGGATGAACATGAACACGCCGAGCTTCTCGGCCGCCCGCAGCAGCGGCCGGTAATAGAGATCGGCAATCTGGCGATCGTTGACCGCCGCCTGGATCTCGACCGCGCGGAAGCCGTGCTCGCGCACCGCGCGCTCGAGCTCCTCGATCGAGGCTTCGACGTCCTGCATGGGGAGTGTCGCCATGCCGCGCAGGCGGTCCGGACGCTTCGCCACCATGGCGGCGATCCCGTCGTTGGCGAGCCGCGCCATCCGGCGCCCGATCTCGGGCTTCGTCCAGTAGTAGAAGGTCGGCGGGGCGGCCGAGATCACGGAGATGTCGATGCCCTTGCGCTCCATCGCCTCGACCTTGGCGTCGGCGTCGTAGTACTCGGGCACCAGCGGGAAGCTGTTCTCCTTGCGCACCACCCGGCGGTTGTCGCCCTCGCCCTCGATGCGGGTGTTGAAGTTCTCGGGGTCGGCCAGCACCGCGTCGATCACGCCCTGCGGGATCACGTGGTTGTGAAGGTCGTAGCGCTTCATCTCGGGGCTCCGTGGCGGTCGGGATGCCGGCCGCGCGGGGGCGCGCAGGCATCGGCGGGGAAACGGCGCCCGCTCATCGGGCAGGCGGGGGCCGCGGCCGCGAGATTATACTGGCGCCCCTGCCGCGCATGCCCGCGGCGGACTCGCACAACCCGGGAGACTTCGATGCAGCAGACGGTGCTGGTGGTCGGCGGCGGAATCATGGGCGGCGACATCGCCACCTCCTTCGTGGCTGCCGGGTGGACGGTGCATGTGTCCAGCCCGTCGCAGAAAACCCGCGAGGCGATCCCGGGTCGACTGCGCGCAGGCCTGGCGAAGCTCGGCCGGGACGAGGCCGCCGCAGCCGGCGTCGGCGTACACGCCGACCTGGCCACCGTGCCCTGGGGCTCGCTGTCGCTGGTGGTCGAATCGGTGACCGAGGACCTCGCGCTCAAGCGGCGGCTG
The DNA here is from genome assembly GCA_903831455.1 of uncultured Pseudomonadota bacterium. Taxonomy (GTDB): domain Bacteria; phylum Pseudomonadota; class Gammaproteobacteria; order Burkholderiales; family CAIKXV01; genus CAIKXV01. The sequence continues at coordinate 86,061 of CAIKXV010000027.1, forward strand.
TTCCCCGACCTGGCCGCCCGCACGTCGCCGCAGACCCTGCTGGTCACGAACACCTCGAGCTTTCCGATCGGCGAGATCGCCTCCAGCCTGCCCGAGGCCGACCGCGCCCGCATGGCGGGGCTGCACTACTTCATGCCCGCCCACATGGTGCCGCTGGTGGAGATCGTCCGCTCCCAGTGGACCGCCGATGCCACCGTCGATCGGCTGGAGAACTGGATGCGCGAGGCGCGCAAGGCGCCCATCCGCGTGAACCGCGACATCACCGGCTTCATCGGCAACCGGCTGCAGCACGCCCTGCTGCGCGAGGCGCTCTACCTGATCGAGCAGGGCGTCACCGATGCGCAGGGCATCGATGACGCCGTCCGGTTCGGCTTCGGGTTCCGCTTCCTCGCCTGCGGCCCGATCAAGCAGAAGGAATTCTCCGGCTGGGACACCAACTTCTTCTCGGGCAACACCATCTATCCGACGCTCTGCAACGGGCAGCAGCACGGCGAGATGCTCACCGGCATGGTGAACGGGGGTCGGCTGGGCATGAAGACCGGTGCGGGGTTCTGGGACTACACACCGGAGCGAATCGCCCAGGAGAAGGCGGACTACGAACGCCGGCTGCGCGCGGCGTTCGACATCCTTCAGTCGGAACTGGGCTGACCCGGCGCGGGGCGCCGCCGCGCGTCCCGCGCGATGACCGCCGCACCACTGGCGAGGAACACGCCCATGGCGACCGCCAGCGGAAGCACCCCGGCCACGCCGGCGATCGCGCCGAAACCGATCGGCACCGCGACCTCGATCGACTTGTTCACGGTCTGGCGCAGGCCGATCGCCTCGGCGACCCGCCCCTGGGGCGCTCGCGCGTAGGTCAGCGCCATGGTGAGCGGCATGCCGCAGCCGAGCGTGAGTCCGTAGGCCGCCGACAGCGCCATCAGCGCCCCCGGGTTGCCGGTGGCGATCATCGCCGTGCCCGTGGCGGCTGCGCCGAACAGCGCGGCGCACAGCACCCGCTCCTCGCCGAACCGCGATACCAGCGCGGGCAAGCCGATCCGGACCGCGAAGGACGCGGCGGCATAGGCGGCCAGCACGAAGCCGATCGCGGTGGCCGACAGCCCGAGCTGCGTACCGTAGAGGGGTACGAAGAGCGCGAACAGTTCGTTACCCGACTCGATGACCGCTGCGGCGATCAACGCCCGCCGCAGCGCGGGGATGCGCCAGAGGTCCGCGACCGAAGTCGAGGCGCGCGCGGCATGGGCGGGAGGCGCGGCCGGCATCCGCCGGCGCAGCCACAGCACCAGGGCAAACGCCGCCAGGGGCGCGGCCGCGAGCATCAGCGCCGCGGCTCGATGACCTGCGAGATCGATCGCCACGCCGGTACTGGCTCGAGCGAATACCCCGCCCATCGACACCGCGAGCGCGTAGTAGCTGAAGTTGCGCGTGCGGGTCGTCGGATCGCTCACCGCGCCCACGAGGCTCTGCCCGGCGATCGCGTAGAGCAGGAAGCCGACGCCGATGACCACCGCCGCCGGATACAGGGCCCAGAGGCCCGGCGTGAGCCACAACGCACCGATCGAGACCGCCACCGTGCCGCAGCCGATGGTGAGCGGCGCCCGCACCCCGACCCGATCCACCCAGCGGCCGGCGGTGAGCGCCAGCACCGCGGGCAGCAGCGAGAACAGCGCGTACACGCATCCGACCTCGAGCGGGCTTGCCCCGAGGTCGAGGGCGAACAGCGCGACCAGCAGCTTGGCGCCGACCACGCCGAAGTGGGTCAGCAGGACCACGGCGACCGCATGGACCATCGTCATGGCGATGGTCCCTCGACGCGCCGCTCGAGCACGTCACCCAGCACGCCCCCGGCGGCGAGCAGCGATCCGTTCGCCCAGAACACCGCGGCGAGTCCCACCGCCGCGCCGACCGCGCCGAAGATGACCGGTATCCCGAGGTGGGTGAGGTTGACGATCGTGAAGCGCACGCCCAGCGCCTCGCCCGAGCGTCCCGGGGGCGAGCGGTCGTAGCACATCATCATCGTCAGCGGCTGCCCGCAGCCCAGCGCGAGGCCCAGCACCGCCGACACCAGCGCGAGCAGGAAGGGGTCGGTGACCAGCGGGAACACGAGGTAGGCCGCTCCGGCCACCCACAGGGAGCGTGCAAGCAGCCGCCGCTCGCCCATGGCGCGGACCAGCGAGGGCATCAGCGCGCGCACGACGAAGGCGGCGGCGGCGAACGTGCCCAGCACCAGGCCGATGCCCGACGCGCTGAGTCCGATGGAATGCCCGTAGATCGGCATGAAGAAGCTGTAGAGGTCGAACGCCGCGACGGCGACCGCGCTGGTGGCGAACACCGGCCGCAGCGCGGGCAGGGCCAGCATCGCCAGCACGCCGGGACGAACGCCGTTGGCGTCCTGGCGGACGGCGTCCGCCCCCCGCAACCGCGAGGCCGCAACCGGGAGTTCGCGACGCCGCCAGACGAGCAGCGCCAGCGTCCCGACCGGGAGCAGCGCGAGCAGCAGATAGGTGTGGCGATGGCCGAGCAGGTCGATCGCGAACCCGGCCATCACCGGCCCGGCGAACTGGGCGATCGAGATCGCCAGCGCGAAGTTCGAGACGTTGCGGGCGCGCGCGCCATCGCCGCCCACCCGATTGACGAGGCTCTGCATGGCCACCGTGAAGAACACGTTGGACAGGCCGAGCAGGATCGCCGAGGCGACGAGTCCGGAGAGCGTGGGCCAGCTCCAGGCGACCAGCAGCCCCGCGCTGAAGCCCAGCGCGCCCCCTGCAAGGGGAACGCGGTAGCCGCGGCGATCGACCAGCCGCCCGGCGGTCACCGACAGCAGGGCCGGGAACACCGCGTAGAGCCCGACCAGGATCCCGATGGTGGCCGCCCCGGCGCCCAGTTCGAGCGCATAGAGGGACAGCACTACCGTGCTGCCCTTCATCGCCACGTTGGACAGCACGGGCACGCCGATCGTGAGCAACCACACCATCCGGGACGATGCCTCCCTGGCACCGGCCGCTGCGCCTCGTGCCGCTGCGCGCGGACTCTTTTTCGAGTCCCGATTCTACCCGAGGCCCGTGCTCCTACCCGCCGGCAATCGCGCCGCCGGGTCGCGCGACCGCCGGGCCGCGTGGACGCAGGTCCGGACGCGGGGTGCCGCGATCCGCCGGGGGCCGCGCGTCCGCACGGCCCCGCGCACGATCGGCATGCCTACTTGCGCGCGGCCCCGGTAGCCGGGCTCTGGGCCGCGGTCTCCGCGAGCAGCTTCTCGATCTGCGCCGCGGGGATGCGACCGGTCAGCACGGCCCCGTCGCCGAAGATGAGGGTCGGCGTCGCCTGGAAACCCAGCTTCTCCGACAGCTTGAGCAGCGGATCGATCGGGTTGCGACAGGCAGGCTTGGCCCGCGGTGGCACCTGCTTGACCATCCACGCCTCCCAGGCCGCCGCGCGATCGGTCGAGCACCAGATCTCCAGCGCGCGCGCACGGGAGCCCGGTCGCATCTGCTCGACCGGCACGAGGAAGGTGTAGATCGTGACGTCGTCGATCTTCTGCAGTTCCTGCTCGAGCTGCGCGCAGAACGGGCAGAGTGGATCGGAGAACACGTAGAGGGTGCGGCGTCCCTTGCCGCGCACCGTGCGGATGGCCGAATCCAGCGGCAGCTGCCGGATGTCGATCGCATTGAGCTGGCGCAGCCGCACGTCGGTGAGGTTGCGGTTGCTGGCCGCCTCGATGAGGGTGCCCACCAGCAGGTGGGAGAGCGCCTCGTCGGTGTAGAACAGCCGATTGCCGATCGCCACCTCGTACAGCCCCGGCAGCGGCGTGCGACGGATCTCCCGCACTTTCTCGCCGGGCATCTTCGCCTCGACGATCCGGCGCAGGTTGTCTTCGGGTGTCTGGCCCCGTGCGGGCGCGACGGTACCGGCGATCGCCAGCAGCGCGCAGAGCGCGGCGCGGGTGAACGCCACGGGAAGGGCCCAGCGGACTCGGACGGTGGGGATCATGGCGACTCCTTCGATGGATGTCCTGCGGTACGGCGATCGCCGCGACGATCAGCCCGCGGACCGATAGGCCGCGATACGCGCGTGCAGCCCCGGCCGCGCCACGGATCGCACGAGATCCGCCAGATCGGCATCGGCCGTGGACGGCTGGGTATTGCGCAGGGCGATGGCCACCGCCGACGGCTCGAGCGTGGTGTAGCGCGCCTCGATCGCCTCGAGCGCCGCGTCCACGCCGGACTCCGCGAGTTGCGCGGTGAACAGGCCCAGCGCGCAGGCCCGATCGGTGTCGAGCACCTCGCCCGAGAGCAGGATCTCGCGCGCCGCCTGCTGTCCGACCAGTGCCGCCAGCGCGCGCGTGCCCAGCGCAAGACCGAAGCGAAAGCCGGGGAAGCGCATGCGCGCGCCGGGCACGGCAAGCCGGAAGGTGCAGGCCGCCACCAGGTCGGCCCCAGCCCCGAATGCGCCACCGCGCACGACCGCCACGGTCGGACAGGGCAGCGAGCGCACGCGCGCGAGCATCTGCTCGATCGCGACGAACCGCCACAGCAGATCGCCCTCGCTCGCAGCCTCGAACCCGGTGAAATCGAACCCGGCGCAGAAGTTGCGTCCGCTGCCCTCGACGACCAGCAGGGCGGGAGGGTCGGCCGCGACCGCCTCCAGGGCGTCGACCATGGCGCCGACCATGTCGGCGTCCAGGGCGTTGGCCTTCCCGGGCCGGGCGAGCAGCAGGCGCCTGCGCCGAGGGTGCAGGGGATCGGCCAGCAGTTGCACGCGCCCGGCGTCGGGCTGTTCGGCCATGCTCACGCCCCCAGCCATTCGTCCATCACCTCCGCCCCGTGGGCACCCAGGGCGGGGGGCTGCCGGTAGACGCGGAAGTCGAAGCCCCCGATCAGCACCGGGAAGCCGACGGTGCGTGTCTCCCGCCCATTGGGCAGGCTCATCGAATGCACCAGGCCGAGGTGCTCGACCTGCGGGTCGGCGAGCGCCTGCTCGTAGTTGTTGATCGGCGCGAAGGGCACGCCCCGGCGCTCGAACTCCGCGAGCCAGTGCGCGGCAGGGCGGGTCGCGAACACCGGTTGCAGGAGATCGAACAGCCCGTCCTGGTTGCGGGCGCGCAGCTCCTGGGTCACGAAACGAGGGTCTGCAGCCAGTTCGGGCCGGCCGACCGCTTCGCAGACCTCGCGCCATAGCCTGTCGTTGCCGGCGGCGATGACGAAGGGCTCGTCGCTGCCCCGGAACCCACGGTAGGGCGCGTTGCGCGGATGCGCCGACCCCAACGGCTGCGGGATGCGTCCCGTGCCGAAGAACTCGCTCGTCTGCAGCTGCGCGATGCCCAGCAGCGCGCCCATCATCGCGCAGTCGACGTGCGCGCCCTGCCCGGTCGCCCGCGCGGTCATCACGGCGGCGAGCGTGGCGTAGGCCGCGTACAGACCCGCGACGAAGTCACCGACGGGTACCCCCGCCTTCACGGCTTCGCGTCCCGGCTCGCCGGTCACGCTCATCAGGCCGCTGACCGCCTGGATCGTGACATCGAACGCGCCGCGTCCGGCGGCCGGGCCGGTCTGGCCATAACCGGTCACCGAGGTGTAGACCAGCCGCGGGTTGCGTGCGCGCAGGGTCTCGGCACCCAGCCCCAACCGTGCGAGCACGCCTGGCCGGAAGTTCTCGACGATGACATCGGCCACCTCCGCCAGGCGCTGCAGTCGCCCGACCGCTGCCGCATCCTTGAGATCCGCGACCAGGCTGCGCTTGTTGCGGTTCACCGAGGCGAAGTTCTCGGAGTAACGCTCCCCCGACGGCCCATCGACCAGTGGCGGCCAGCGCCTCATGTCGTCGCCGCCGTCGGGCTTCTCCACCTTCACCACGTCGGCGCCGAGGTCGGCGAGCAGCATGGCGCAGAAGGGGCCTGCCGCAATCTGGCCGAATTCGAGCACGCGCAGCCCGGCGAGCGGCCCGGCGGGGAGATCCGCGTCGGATGAAGGGTTCAAGGCAGACTCGCGCAACACGGGTTCGGGAAGCCATCGAGTGTAGTGGAAAGCGGCGGCCGGTCGCCCCTGCCAGCGATACCAGCCGACGATCGGCACCGGTGGTAACGTAGGCGGCGCGCGCGGAGGTCCGGGATCGGCGGCCTGCGCGTCCCGCGCAGGGACGATCCGCGCCTGGCCGGATCGTCCTCCCCCGGGTCGACGACGCTTCGAAGCCTGCCGGCGTACGCGGGACCCGGCCGCGCGATCCCGCCTCGATCGAGCAGCCCCCCGGTCGCGTCGCCCCTCTGTCCCACGGAGCACCCAAGATGGTTCGATACCTGAACGAGTCGGAGATCCGTTCGCTGCTCACCATGCCGGCGACGATCGACTGCGTCGAGCGCGCGTTCGTCGATCGCGCGCGCGGCCTCGCCGTGGACGTGCCGCGCCGACGCACGCGCCAGCCGGGCGGCCACCTGCACATCGTGCAGGGTGCCGCCCCCGAGCTCGGACTGATCGGCTACAAGGCCTACTACAGCCGCGCGGGCGGCGGCCGCTCGTTCCTGGTGCACCTGCTCGATCACGCCACTGCGGCACCCGTCGCCATCCTCGAGGCCGAATGGATGGGTCAGATGCGCACGGGCGCGGCCACCGGGGTCGCCGCGCGTCACCTGTCGCGCGCCGACAGTGCAGTCGTCGGCCTGTTCGGCACCGGACGCCATGCGATGACCCAGCTCGAGGCGACCTGCGCGGTTCGCCACGTGCGGGAAGTCAAGGTGCACGGCCGCGACGCCGGTCGCGTACAGCGCTTCTGCGACGAGATGGCCGCACGCGTGAACGCCCGGCTGCGCCCGGCCACCGATGCCGCCGACGCGGTCCGCGACTCCGACATCGTGGTCGCGATGACCCGGGCCGACGCTCCGCTGTTCGACGGACGACTGCTCGAACCCGGGCAGTTCATCTCGGCCGCCGGTGCCAACGCGCTCAACCGGCGCGAGCTGGATCTCGCCGCCGTGCGCCGCGCCGAGGTGATCGTCGTCGATTCGGTGCAGGTGGCCGAAGGCGAATGCGGAGACCTGCTGCAGGCGTTCGAAGCCGGCCTGCTGCAGTGGGAGAACGTGCCCACGCTGGGCGATGTGATCGTCGGACGGCACCCCGGGCGGGAAAGCGCCGGGCAGGTCGTGCTCTACGAATCGCACGGCATGGCACTGCAGGACCTCTACACCGCCGCCCACGTGCTCGCGCTCGCGCGCGAGCGTGGGGTCGGCATCGACCTGCCGATCGGCGCCTGAACCGCGCCCGGCCTTCGCAGGAGCTTTCGCATGACCACAGCACAGCCGTCCCCCACCGCATCCTCGCCGCCCACCATCGGCGTGGTGGGCCTGGGCAACATGGGCCAGCCGATGAGCGCGCGACTCGCGGACGCGGGGTTCCGGCTGGTGGTGCATGACCTGGACGCAGCGCGCGTTCGCGCGGTGGTCGAGCGCACCGGCGCGCAGGCGGCGAGCAGTCTTGCGCAACTGGGTACGGCCTGCGATGTCGTGATCACGCTGCTGCCCGACGGGGCCATCGTGCGCAAGGTCCTGGTGGGCGAACGCGGAGACGGCCGTGGCGAGTGCGTGGCCGCCGGACTGCGCGCGGGCGCGGTAGCGATCGACATGAGCTCCTCCTCGCCGGTGGGCACTCGCACCCTCGAGCCGCTGCTGGCCGCTCGCGGCATCCGCATGCTCGACGCCCCGGTATCGGGCGGCGTCCGCCGGGCCGGCGACGGCACGCTGGCCATCATGGTCGGGGGCGATGCCGACCTGCTCGCCACGATGGCCCCGGTGTTCGCACCGCTGGGCAAGACGATCCGGGCCGGCGGGATCGGCGCCGGGCACGCGATCAAGGCGCTCAACAACTACGTGTCGGCCGCGGGCCTGCTGGCCGCCTGCGAAGCGGTGCGCGCGGGCGCTCGCTTCGGACTCGAGCCGTCGACGATCGTCGACGTGCTCAATGCGTCGACCGGGGTCAACAACAGCACGCAGAACAAGCTCAAGCCGTTCGTGCTCTCGGGCACCTATGCCGACGGCTTCGGGCTGGCCCTGATGGCCAAGGACCTGCGCACCGCCCTCGAAGTGGCCGAGGTCAGCGGTACCCCGACCGCGCTCGCCGCAACCGTGGTCCAGGTCTGGAACGACGCCGAACAGCGGCTGGGCGCACGCGCGGACCCGGCGATCAACCACACCGCGATCGATCGCTATCTCGACCTGCTGGGGGATGCGGGCGACTGAACCCAGGGGTCGATCGGTCCGTATGCATGCGTCGGCCTGCGCGGCCGGGCCGACCTCCCGGTTGCTGCAACACGCCCCGAAGCCCTGAACCCGGGCCGCGATGACCCGGCTTGCCGCCGAGGGCGCGCCTCGGGGTCGCGGGGGATGTTCCCGCGCGCCCCGCCCGGAGCGTCCGCGCAAGGGCCGGGCCAGTGTCCGAGGGGCGCGCGGCGCCCGCGTCGCCGCCCGCAGCCGCGGCCTCAGGCCATCTGCTTCATGATCGCGTACAGGGCGTTCTGGCCCTCGAAGCCGATGCCCGGCCGGTCGGGAAGGCGCAGCCATCCGTCCTCGACCCGGGCGTCGTCGGCGAATCCGGCGAACGGCCCGAACACGCCGGGATAGGCCTCGCAGCCGCCCAGTCCGAACCCGCCCACGATGTGCAGCGTCATCTGGTTGCCGCCGTGCGGGAACACCCGGTCGCGGGTCCAGCCAAGCTCGGCCATCGCCGCCAGCGTGCGCGAGAACTGAACGATGCCGTAGCTCTGGGGCACGTCGGTCTGGAGGTAGTCGCGATCGGCGCGCAATCCGCCAAAGCGCAGCAGGTTCACCACGTCCTGCGTCGAGAACAGGTTCTCGCCGGTGCCCACCGCCGCCCCGTACTCGGCGCAGAACTGCGAGAGCAGCGCGTAGTCGAGCGGATCGGTCGGCTCCTCGAACCAGCGCAGGCCGTAGCGACCGAAGCGTCGCGCATAGGCGAGCGACCGGTCGCGGTCGAAACCGGCATTGGCGTCCACGGCCAGGCGCGAGGCGTCGCCCACGAATGCCAGCGCGGCCTCCACGCGGCGGACATCCTCGTCGACGGAGGCACCTCCGACCTTGATCTTCATCACGTCGTAGCCCTGCGCGAACTTCTCGCGGATCTCGTCGATCAGCTGCGGGATGCCCTTGCCCGGTTCGTACCAGCCGCCCCCGACGTAGCAGCGCACGCGATCCTGCGTGCGGCCCTGCGAGTACCGGGCGGCGAGCGCCGCATGCAGCGGACGCTGCTCGATCTTCGCCACCGCGTCCCACACGGCGACCTCGATGGTCCCGATCGCCACCGAGCGCTCGGTATGTCCTCCGGGCTTCTCGCGTTGCATCATGCAGGCGAGCACCCGTGCGGGGTCGAGGTTGGTACCCGCGTCGTCGACCAGCGACTGCGGATCGGCGGCCAGCACCCTCGGGATGAAGCGCGCGCGCATCTGGGCGCCGCAGGCGTAGCGACCGGTGGAATTGAAGGCGTAGCCGACGACCGGGCGACCGTCGCGCACCACGTCGGTGACCACGGCCACGATGGAGGTGGTCATCTCGCTGAAATCGAAGACCGCGTTGCGCAGGCTGGACTTCAGGGGGACGGCGGTCTCGCGGATATCGACGATGCGCATGGCGCGGGCTCCAGACACGATGGCGCCCAGTCTAGCAGCCGCTGGCCCTCGCCTCCGGGCGCCTCCACGCCGGCACTCAGACGCTTCGACTCCGCTGCCGGCGCTGCTCGAACAGGCAGACCGCCGCGGCGGCGGCGACATTGAGCGACTCGACCCCCGGCTCCTGGTCGATGGCCACCCGGGTATCGAGCATGGCGTCCACCTCGGCGGACAATCCCCGGCCTTCGGCGCCGAACACCCAGACGCAGGGTTCCCGCAGGTTCGCCTCGTGCAGTCCCGCGGACGCACGCACCGCCGCACCCACGCAGGGCATCCCCGACTCGCGCAGCGCACGGGCGAGATCATCGACCTCCACCACGTTCATCACCGCGTGCGCGCCCATTGCCGCGCGCAGCACCCGGGGCGACCAGGCCGAGGCCGTGCCTGGCCCGACCAGCGCGTGGAACACCCCGGCCGCCGCCGCGGTGCGCAGCAGCGTGCCTGCGTTCCCCGGGTCCTGGATGCCGTCGAGCGCGACCGCATCCTGCCCGCGCAGCGCATCGGGTCGCCCCTGCGGAATCGCGACCTCGGCGACGATCCGAACCGCGGTGTCGAGTCCGCCGATCGCGGCCATCAGGTCGCGGGAGAACCTCGCCACCGGCACGCCGTCGGCCTCGGCGTGCGCGAGCAGCGCGTGCACCTCGTCGGACTCCTCGATCGAAGGCCCCTGCACGGCGACCGACACCAGCGGACGGCCGTGATCCAGCCAGGCCCTGACCAGGTGTGCGCCCACCAGCAGCGTGCGCCGCTGCCGGGCACGCTCTCGCGCGTCCTCGTTCAACCGTCGCAGGTGCTGGAAGCGGGGGTTGGCTCGCGAGCGGATGGGCTCGGGGCCGGCCGGAGAGGTCATGGCCCGATCATAGTCGCTCGTGCGATGCGTCGACGGCCCGCCTGTACGGGGCGCCGCGATGGTCTCCCGTGACCGGTCCGGACGTGTTCGATGGGATCGCGTCCCGCGTCCGCCCCCGGGCCGCCCTCGCCCCCCAGGCGTCCCCGACGGGCCGTCGATGCATCGCCCGAGCCTTTCGCCGACCGGCTGCGCACCGGCTTCTCCCGCTGCGGTACGCTCGTGTCGGTCCTCGGCCACCCGCCACCGTCATTCGTCCCCGGAGTCCTCCCATGAGCCTGTCGATGTACGCCGCGTCCGTACCCGTGTTCCGCCGCCACCTGGCCAACCTGGCCGCCGTGCTCGCCAAGGCCGCGGCCTGGTGCGCCGAGCGCTCGATCGACGAGCAGGCGCTGCTGCAGTCGCGGCTGTATCCGGACATGTTCACCCTGCTCAAGCAGGTGCAGGTGGCCACCGACTTCGCGCGCGGCGGCGGCGCCCGGCTGGCCGGGCAGGAGCCGCCCAGGGAGGCCGGCGGGGAGCAGAGTTTCGCGGACCTGGTCGCCCGCGTGGAGCGCTCGATCGCCTACCTCGAGACGCTGTCGGCCGCAGACATCGACGGCTCCGAGGACCGGCAGATCAGCTACCAGCTCGGCCGCTTTCCGATCGACATGAAGGGCCAGCCCTACCTGCTGGACTTCGTGCTGCCCAACTTCTTCTTCCACTGGACCACGGCCTACGACCTGCTGCGCCACAACGGGCTGGCGATCGGCAAGGGCGACTTCATCGGCCGCGGCTGATCACCACGCGGCAGCTCCGCGCCGCGCTCGCCCCTCGCCCCTCGCCCCTCGCCACGGGCTAGCCCCGCGCGCCGTTCGAATCACGGCGGCCGATCACGCGCAGCGCGTCGCCCGCAACCCGCCACGGGCTCCCCCCGGGCCGCGCCTGACTCCGAGGCACGCCCCGCGGGCGAAGCGCGCGCGCAGCCGCTGCTGCAGCGCGGTCCGCGCCCGCGGGGCGCACGGCGACACATCGGGGGGCGGCGTGCCGCACGCCGCCTCTTCAGGTGGCCAGCGGCACCCTCACCGCCTGCCGGAAGCTCGCGGAGGCTTCGATGGCCAGCGTAGCCTCGAGCGTCGCACGCGCGGTCGAGGCCTCGGGCAGCACGCAGGGGCTGCCCAGCACGAGGTGGTCGATCCAGGCCCGGGTTTCATTGGCGATCGGCCCCCAGAACTCGCCCAGCGCCCAGTCGCCCGGGGTTCCGCTCTGCAGGAACACCATGTTCACCCGATGGTCGGGCAGGTACACATGCGGCATGCCCGACTCGGAGTACATCAGCTGGTCGGTATGGTCGTCATCGAGGATCATCACCCCGGCGTCGCCGACGATTTCCACGCGCGCCGCGTGTCCCAGAGCCGGGTACTTCTCGGGCAGCGCGTAGCACACCGCCAGGTTCGCCACGGCTCCCGATGCGTAGGTCAGCACCGCGAAATCGATGTCGTCGGTGTCGTGCCCGGCAGCCGCCAGCACGCCGCGGTTGCCCCGCGCATACACCTCGCACAGCGGATCGCCGTCGAGAAACCAGCCCAGGAGATCCACGTAGTAGGTCAGCGCATCGACCACCGGCGTGGCGTGCGGGTTGCGCTGGAGCATCGCCAGCGCCTGCGAGCGCGAGTTGTACACCCGCGCCGAGACGCCCAGCACGCGCCCGATGCGCCCCTGCAGGATCTGCTCGCGGGCGATCAGGTAGCGATCCTTGTAGCGCCGGCTGTAGCCCACGCGCAGGTCGACAGCCGCCGCGGTTGCCGCCGCGACCACCCGATCGGCATCGGCGAGCGTCAGCGCGATCGGCTTCTCGACCAGCACCGGCTTGCCGCAGCCAATCGCCGCGAGAACCGCAGCGACATGTTCGCCCTCGGGTGTGGCGACGATCACCGCGTCGACCTCCGGATGCTCGATGACCCGAGCCACGTCGGTGGTGTGCAGCGAGGCGCCCGCCACGCGTGCGGTGCGCTCGGCGGCGACCGGGTCGGTATCGGCGATCGCGATGAAGCGCACGCCCGCGTGCTTCGCCGCCAGGCGCGCCCGCAGCGTCCCGATGCGCCCCGCGCCGATGATGCCGATACCGATCGGCCGCGCAGCGGCGCGGGGAGTCACGACGCTCATGGCTCCACCTGGATGCCGGCGTCCTTGACGACTTTCGCCCACTGACCGATCTGCTGCCTGACGTAGGCTGCGAACGCCTCGGGCGTGTTGCCCACGGGCTCCAGGCCCGAACTGGCCAGCCGCTCGCGGACTTCGGGCATCTGCAGCACGCGCACGACGTCCGCATGCAGTCTCCGCACCAGCGCCGCGGACGCGCCGGCGGGAAGGAACACGGCATTCATGTTGTCGGTGACGAAACCGGCGAACCCCTGCTCGATCATCGTCGGCACGTCCGGCAGGCTGGGTGCCCGCTGCGCGCTGGTCACGGCCAGTCCGCGCAACTTGCCCGCCTGGACGTGCGGCACGGCCGGGGGCTGCGCCATGCAGCCCAGCGGGGTCTGGTTGGCGAGCACCGCGGTGGTCGCCGGACCCGCGCCCCCGTAGGGCACGTGCTGCAGGTCGATGCCGGTGGCCAGGCGCAACATCTCGCACGACAGCTGCGGCGAGGTGCCCACGCCGGCCGACGCGTAGCTGAACTTGCCCGGCTGCGCCTTCACCAGCGCGATGAGCTCGCGCACGTTGCGGGCCGGCACCGAGGGGTGGGCCACGATCAGGTTGGGAGAGGTGGCGATATTGGTGACCGGGATGAAGCTGCGGAAAGGATCCCAGCGCAGCTTGGCGTACAGCGCGGGATTCACCAGGTAGCTGGAACTGGTGACCAGCAGCGTGTAGCCATCGGGCGCGGCGCGCGAGGCGATCTCGACGCCGAGGTTGCCGCTGGCTCCCGCGCGATTGTCCACCAGCACCGACTGGCCCCACAGTTCCGCCAGCCGCTGCGCGGTGATCCGCGCCACGAGATCGGTGGGGCCTCCGGGCGCGAAGGGCACGATCATGCGCACCGGACGCGCGGGCCAGCCCTCGACGGCCAGCGCTGGCGCCAGCGGGATGCCCGCGAACGACGCGCCGGCGATCAGGGTGATCAGCGTCGCCCGCCGCGCGAGCCGCCCGCGGGATCCGATCGAATGGTCATTCAGGCTCATCAGCCGTTCCTCCTCGAGATCAGGGACCTGCCACGCCGCCGTCGGGGGCGGCGCCACGCGTGGTGCCGGCGGGATCGGCACCCGCGGGCCAGAAGCTTTCATCGCCGCCCCCCGGGAGCGCCGCTGCGCGGTGGCACGCCGCGCCGTGCGGGGCGATCCCCGGGCAGGGTCCCCTGCCGCCCTCGACCCGGTTCGACCTGCGTTCGCGGCAGCATCACGGGCGGAGTCACTCGGCACGGATTCCGGCGGCCTTGACCACCTCGGCCCAGCGCTGGAATTCGGTGCGCATGAAGGCGGTGAGCTCCGCCGGGCTGCTCTTCATCGGCTCGGCCCCGATCGTCGACAGACGCTCGCGCACGTCGGGCTCGAACATGATGCGCGACAGTTCGTGGTTGAGTCGGCTCACGATCGACCCCGGCGTCTTCGCCGGCCCGAGGATCGCATACCAGGTGAGCACCTCCATCCCGGGGAACCCTGCCTCGGCGATCGTGGGGATCTCGGGTGCATTGGCCACCCGACCGGGAGTCAGGGTCGCCAGCGCGCGCAACTTGCCCGCGCGAATCTGCGCGAGCGCGGCTCCGGTGCCGATGGTGATCAGCTGGAGATTGCCGGCCACCGTGTCCATCATCGCCGTCGCCGCACCCTTGTAGGGAACGTGCACGAGCTTGAGTCCGTTGCGCACCGCGATGAGTTCGGTACCCAGGTGGTTGGAAGTCCCCACCCCGCCCGATCCGTAGTTGATGCGCCCCGGATTGGCGCGCGCGTAGGCCACCAGTTCCTTCACGCTGTGCACCGGCACGGAGGGATGCACCACCAGCAGGTTCGGGATCACCGCCACGAGCGACACCGGCGTGAAATCGCGGAAGGGATCGAAGCCGAGCTTCGGATACAGGCTGGGGCTGATGACCAGGCCGGGCGCGACGAGCACGAACGTGTAGCCATCCGGCGCGCTGCGCGCGACGATTTCCGCGCCCAGGTTTCCACCCGCGCCCGGTCGGTTGTCGGTCAGCACCGGCTGGCCCAGCGCGTCGGACAGCCGCTGGCCGATCGTGCGGCCGAGGATGTCGGTACCCCCTCCCGGGGGAAACGGCAGCACGAGGCGTACCGGCTTGGCCGGCCATGCCGGCTGCGCGAGAACCGGGGGGCTCGCCAGCGCGCCGAGCATCACCAGGCCCGCCACCCCACGCATCACGGCGGTCGGGGCGCGCCCGGCGACACACGCGAACGATCTCACCTGGATCGACATCGAATCTCCTCCTGCATGATCGCGCGCATGCCGCCTCATCCGGCCGATGCGCGTCTTCCGATCAGGGGGCCTGCGGCCCCCATCGAGATTTCCGCACCAGTCGGCACGGGTGCCACCACGCCCGGGGCCTGCGGGAAGCGGCCCGCACGATTGCAGCCATCGGACGCACGCACGGGTTGCCCCTGGCCGCGGCGCCTTGACCCTCAGCGGGCATCGTCGGCATTCTGCCGCGACCGGACCCGGCCCGGAAGGGAGCCCGCCTCGGCGTCGAGTACGCCCGCCGCGCGCAGGATACGCTCAGGCGTGACCGGCAGCACGTCCATCTCCACGCCCAGCGGCGCCAAGGCGTCATCGATCGCATTGACCACGGCGGCGATCGCGCCGGTCACGCCGGCTTCGGCCACGCCCTTCGCGCCCAGGCGGGAGGTACCGGTCGGCGATCCGACGTGGCCGACGACGATATCCGGCATCTCCACGGCCATCGGCACCAGGTAGTCGGCCAGGGTCGCGTTGCGCAGTTCGCCCTGTGATCCATAAAGGCACCCCTCGAACAGCGCCTGGCCGATGCCCTGCACCGCGGCGCCCCGAAGCTGCTCGTCGGCCAGCAACGGATTGATCACCGTCCCGCAGTCATCGACGATCCAGTGTCCGAGCAGCCTCACCTGCCCGGTGCGCAGGTCCACCTCGACCCGGCTGGCGGACGCGCCGTTGGTGTAGACGCCGTCCAGGTCGCGCTGGGCGAAATGGGCGCTGGCCGCAGGCTCCGGCAGCACGCCCGCCGGGAAGCGGTCCGGTCGCAGGTAGATCGCGCGGGCGAGCTCCGCGAGCGTGCACAGCGCAGCCCCGGATGAATCGACCACCGCGCCGGCCCGCAGGTCGAGCGCCGCGGCCTCGCGTCCGAACAGCGCGCCGGCCGCCTCCAGCAGTCGCGAGCGCAGCAGGCACCCCGCGCGCCAGAGCGCCTCGCCGGCGATGCCGATGCCGCGCGAACCCCAGTTGCCACCGCTCACCGGCGTGTGGTCGGTGTCGCCCACCGTCATCTGGATCGCCGCAACCGGCACGCCGACCGCATCGGCTGCGATCTGCGCGAGCGCCGTGCGCGTGCCCTGGCCGGTGTCGGTCAGCCCGACCGCGCACGCAACGCCGCCACCCTGCGTGAGTCGAACCAGCGCGCCGTCGTCACTGGCGATCGCAGCTCCCCCGCGCCCGTAGTTGGCCGACGAGTGGTTCGAGTTCTCGACGAAGCAGGCCAGGCCGATGCCTCGCAGGCGCCATGGGTCGCCCGACTCGCGCCACCTGCGCTGATCCTCGCGCAGCGCCGGATAGTCCATCAGCCGCGCGCACTCGCGCAGCGACGCGCGAAGCGACAGGCGCTCGAACGTCGCGCCCGCCGGCGCACGCCGCGGCCACGGACCGGCGTCGTCGAGCAGATTGTCGAGGCGCCACGCCAGCGGGTCGACCTGCAGCCGCCTCGCGAGTGAATCGACCGCCGTCTCGGTGAAGAGGCAGGCCAGCGGGTGCCCGACCCCGCGGTACTGGCCGTACAGGCCGAGGTTCGTCATCGCCACCCGGATCCGCGCCTGGTACTCCGGGACCGAGTAGCACGCCCCGGTGAGTCCGAGCACGTGCCGGGACTCGTTGACGCTGCCTCGCGGATGCACCGACCACGGGCCGGCCGCGCACAGGTCGTCGACCGCGAAGGCCGCGAGACGACCGTCGGCATGCACCGCAGCACGCACCGTCGCGCGATGGCCCCGGGCGTGGACATCGGAGACGAAGGACTCGAGCCGATCGGCGATGAAGCGCACTGGGTGGCCGCACAACCGTGCGGCCACCGCGACCGCAGCCTCGTCGGCGTAGCCGTGGATCTTCGAGCCGAACGATCCCCCCGTGTCGGCTGCGACCACGCTCACCCGGTCCCATTCGATCCCGAGCACGTCGGCGAGGACCGCCTGCATCATCCACGGCACCTGGGTCCCCATGCGCACCCGCAGTCGACCCTCATGCCGATCCCACTGCGCGACGATGCCGCGCGGCTCGAGCGCCACCGCGGTCACGCGTGCGGTCTCCCAGCGACGTTCGACCACCGCGCCCGCCCCGGCGAACGCGGACTCGACTCCGGGCGTCGCCACCGTCGCCTCGAACATCGTGTTGTCGCCCAGCGCCTCGTGCAGCGGCGCGACACCCGGTGCGAGCGCGGCCTCGGGCTCGGCCAGGACCGGCAGGGGCTCCCACTCGAACTCGATCGCCTGCGCCGCATCCTCGGCCTGCGCCCTGCGTCGCGCCAGCACCAGCACCACCGGCTCTCCGACATGGCGCACCCGATCCCGTGCCAGCGGCCACTGGGGTGCCGCCTTCATTCCCGCCAGATGCCCGAGCACGCCGCACATGGGCCGGCAATGGGCGGCGAGCGCCTCGCCATCGAACACGGCGACCACGCCCGGCATCGACCGCGCGGGCCCGAGGTCGAGGCGCCGGATTCGCGCATGCGCGACCGGGCTGCGCAGGAAGGCGGCATGGAGCGCGTGCTCCGGCGCCGCGTCGTCGACGAAGCGTCCCGCACCCGCGGCCAGCCGCGCCGCGTCGCCGCGCGGCAACGCCTCGCCGATCGCCGCGGCGCGCGCCGCGACCTCGGGAGCCGCCGGCTCGCTCATCGCGGCGGCTCCGAATTCGACAACCTGCGCGCCGCCTGCTCGACCGCATCGACGATCGCCTGGTAGCCGGTGCACCGGCACAGGTTGCCCGAGAGCGCGACACGGATCGCCTCGCGCGAGGGAGCGGCACATTCGCCGAGCAGTTCGGCGGCAGCCAGCACGAACCCGGGCGTGCAGTAGCCGCACTGCAGCGCATTGCGCTCCACGAAGGCGGCCTGCAACGCCTGCACCACGGCGTCGCGGGCACTCGCACCCTCGATCGTCTCCACCCGGCAACCCTCGGCCTGGACGGCCAGCATCAGGCAGCTGCGTACCGCATCGCCATCGACCCGTACCGTGCACGCGCCGCAGACCCCGTGCTCGCAACCCAGGTGCGTGCCGGTGAGCCCGAGCCGGTGGCGCAGCGCATCGGCGAGATGCTCGCGTTCGGGCACGCGCAGCGCGCAGCGCTCGCCGTTCACCTCGAGTTCGATATCCCGCCAGCGCTCCGGCGGCTCGCGTACAGCGCTCATGTCCGATCGTCCGAGGGTCGTCGGGGGCCGGCCGCGCGCGCGCCGCGCCACCCTGCAGGCTGGGAGGGCGGGCCGTCACGCATCGCGCACGGTCCGCCACGTGTCGCGCAGCAGGTGCGCCGCCAGATGGCGCTTGGCCTGCGCGGAATACCAGAGGTCGCCTCGCGGCTCGATCTCGGCGACCAGCGCGCGGGCCGCCGCCTCGATGTCGCCGCCCTCGGCGAGGACCGTGGCCGCCGCGCGGGCTACGCAGGGCGTGTCGCCGGCCCCCAGCAGCGCCACGCGGACGTGCGCGCCGCGACCCGGCATGCCCCGGGCCACGATCGCCAGTCCGACGGCGGCGTAGTCGCCGTGGCGCCGCGCGACCTCGGCAAATGCGCTGCGCGAGTCCGCCGCACGGGCGGGCACCTCGCAGCCCACCAGCAGTTCATCCGGCTCGCGGTCGCAGTCGTACAGCCCGCGGAAGAAGTCCGCGGCCGCGACGCGCCGCTCGCCGCGCGCGCGGCTGGCGAGCACCAGCGTGCCCTCCAGCGCGAGCACGCAGGCCGGCCACTCCGCCGCCGGGTCTGCCAGCGCAAGGCTACCCCCGAACGTGCCGCGATGGCGGATGGCCGGATGCGCGATCCAGGGCGCGGCCTGCGCCAGCAGGGGCGCATGCGCCCGCACCGCAGGATCGGTCGCGAGCAGGCGGTGGCGAACCCGTGCGCCGATGGCCAGCCCGCCGCTGGCCGCGGTGCGGATGTCGCCCAGGCCCTCGATGCGATTGAGATCGACCACGACAGCCGGGCGCACCAGCCGCAGGTTGAGCATCGGCAGCAGGCTCTGGCCGCCCGCGAGCGGCAGCGCGTCGTCGCCATGCTCGGCGAGCAGTTCGAGCGCGTGCTGCAGGTCGTGCGCGCGCTCGTAGCGGAACGGCGCGGGCTTCACGAGGCCGACCTCGGGCACGCATGCGCGCGACCCGGCGCACGGGCCGCACGCCTCGGCACGGGCCGCTGCGAGGGCGATCGGTGGAGCGACCGACGGGGCGATCGACCGGACGGGAGCGTGGACACCGCAGGCTCGGGAAGTGGGCGAAGGAAGACGGCACCCCGCCGAGCCGACCGGGTCCGCGGGAACGTCCGACACTATAATGCCTCGGCCCGCTGGCTCGCGGGCCGGGTACCGACGCGTGCCGCGCGGCCGACCGGCGCATGGGCCAGGGCGCCACACGCCGCCGGTCGCGCGCGCATGCCGTGCGGATGCGCGCACACCCGCCGCCCAACCGATCACCCGAGGAGGAGTCGTGGATCCAGCCCAACGCCCGCGCGCGGCCTTCGTCGCCGCATCCGCGATGCTGTTCTCCCTGGCGGCCCCGGGGGCCGCCGACGCCCAGCAGGCCTCCGGCGCGTATCCGTCGCGCCCGATCCGACTGCTGGTGCCATTCGCACCCGGAGGACCCACCGATTTCATCGCCCGCGTGATGGCCGGGCGCATGGCGGAGCGACTCGGCCAGCCCGTGGTCATCGACAACCGGGCGGGCGCCTCGGGCAACATCGCGATCCAGACCGTGGCGCGCGCACTGCCCGACGGCCATACCCTGCTCTTCTCCAGCAGCAACCTGGTCTCCAACCCGGCGCTGGCCGCGAAGGCGCCGTTCGATCCGGTGCGCGATTTCGCCCCGATCTCCTATGTGGCCGTCGCGCCCAACATCCTGTTCGTGCACCCGTCGGTGCCCGCGCGCAGCGTCGCCGAATGGGTCGCATGGGCCAAGACCCAGGGCAGTCGCCTGTCGTATGCCTCCCCGGGCACCGGCACCACGCCCCATCTTGCGTGCGAGGCGCTGCGATCGGCCGCCGGGCTGCAGATGGCCCAGGTCCCCTACCAGGGTGCGGGTCCGGCAGTCGCCGCCGTCCTCGGCAACCAGGTCCCGGTGGGATGCACGGCCATCCCACCAACCGTCCCGCACGCGAAATCCGGCGCGCTGCGCGCGATCGCGGTGACCAGCGCGAAGCGCAGCGCCGTGCTGCCGGACGTGCCGACGCTTGCCGAGAGCGGGTTTCCCGGCGTCATCGCCGACAACCTCCAGGGCCTGCTCGCCCCTGCCGGCACGCCCCAGGCCGTGATCCGCCGACTGCACGAGGAGGTCCGCGCGATCCTGGCCGAACCGGACATCCGCGATCGACTGCTCGCGGCCGGCTTCGACCTGCACGCGAGCACGCCCGAGACCTTCGCGCGCATCATCCGCGAGGAGACCGAGCGATACGGGAAGATCATCCGCGAGGCCGGCATCCGCAGCGAGCAGTAGGACGAACGCCAGCGGCAGGCGGGGATGCCGGGTCGCGTCACCGGCGAGGTTCGGATGCAAGGCCCGCGGCGCCAACACCCTCGCGGATGAAAGACAGACTCGAACTCAGGGAGCAGGCAGATGACCGACTCGGTACTGGTGGTGGGCGCAGGCGCGATTGGCGGCATGGTCGCCGGTTATCTCGCGGCGGCAGGTCGCGACGTCCACGTCTTCGCGCGCGGCGAGACCGCCCGCACGGTGCGCGAACACGGGCTGCGGGTGCTCACGCCCGATGACCGCGAGTACCGCAGCCGCCCCCCTGTTCACGAGGACGCGAGCACGCTCTCCCCGGTTGGATCCGTGCTCTTTGCAACCAAGGCCTTCTCGCTGGGCGAAGCCCTGGCGGCCGTGCGGCCGGCGATCGGTCCGCAGACCTGCGTGGCGCCGATCGTCAACGGCGTGCCCTGGTGGTTCGGGAGCCCGCAGTCGCCGGTCAGGGCGGTCGATCCGCGGGGCGAGCTGGCCGCCGCGGTCTCGCTGGAGCGTCTGGTCGGCGCGGTCATCTATTCGCCGGCATGGCGGGATCTCGCCACCGCCACCTGGAAGCAGACCGTGCCGGGGCAGCTCACGCTGGGGCCGACGGTCACCGGAGGCGACCCCGCGGCAGCGAAGAGCATCGCGGCCCTGTTCGAGGGCGCCGCCTTCGGCGCGGTGGTCACCGACGACATCCGGCGAGCGGTCTGGAGCAAGTTCGTCACCAACGCCGCGTTCAACACGCTGTGCGCGCTGACGGGTGCTCGCCAGTGCGACGTGGCCTCGGATGCAGGCACCGGCCCGATCGCCGAGGCGCTCATGCGCGAGGTCGAGGCACTCGCGATCGCCGACGGCAGCGGCATCACCGGCAGCATTGCCGAGCGGCTGAAGGTCGCGCGCGAGAAGGGCATCCACAAGCCCTCCACGCTGCAGGATTTCGAGACCGGTCGCCCGATCGAACTGGGCGCGCTGGTCGACGCCCCGCTCGAGATGGCCGCCCGCCTCGGGGTGGCGATGCCCGAACTCATGCGCGTGGGCGCGCTGCTGCGCCTCAAGGCGATCACCGCCGGCCTGCTCCCCGAGACCACCTGACCCTGTTGCCTGCGCTGGCCGGTCGCTACCGGCTCACGCAGGCATCACGGGAACCCCGGGCGCAGGCGGATGGCGAGCCACTTCTCCACGGCTCGCAGGCGTACCCGGACCGGGTCCGGCGACGGGGTCGCCGCGCCCGCGTCCCCCGGGCACGGGTATCGCCCGGATCGCCGCGGCAGTGCCCTCCCCGGGCAGGGTGCGGTACCCGCGCGCCTCTCGCGCCTCGTCTACGCGAACCCGGCAGGCACCGCGAGTTGTCGCGGCGCCATGCCTCTCCCGGCTGCAGCGTTGCGGGAACAGCCGCGCCGATCAGCCCTCGGCGCCGACCCCGGCCTCGCGGATCACGCGCCGCCAGCGCTCGACGTCCGACTTGAGCTGGGCGGCCGCCTGGTCCGGCGATGAGCCTACCGGCTCCCCGCCATCGCCGGCGATGCGCTTGCGCACTTCGGGCTGCTGGAGGAAGCGGGCGATCTCCTCGTGCAGGCGAAGCAGGATCGGACGCGGAACGCCGGCGGGACCGAGCACCATCGACCACGAACTGGCCTCGAAGCCCGGGATCGTCTCCGCCACGGTCGGCACGCCCGGCAGCGCCTCGGAGCGCCGGGTCGAAGTGACCGCCAGCGCGCGCGCGCGGCCGGACTGGATGAGCGGCTGGGCCGAGAGGATGGTGGACGCGATGGTCTCGATCTGCCCGCCCACGACATCGGCGAGCGCGGGCGCCGCGCCCTTGTAGGGCACGTGGGTCAGTTCGACCTTCGCCATCGTGGACAGCAGCGCCCCGGCCAGGTGCGGCCCGGTGCCGATGCCCGACGAACCGTAGCGGATCGAACCGGGCTTCGATCGGGCGGCCGCGAGGAAGTCGCGGATCGACGTGTAGGGCGAGGAGGCGATGACCACGAACACGCGCGGGTTCATCGAGACCGTGCTCACCGCCGCGAAACCGCGCAGCGTGTCGAAGGGCAGCGGGCGAGGCAGGGCCGCGTTGATGGCGAGCGACTCGTTCGCCAGCACCAGCGTGTAGCCATCGGCCGGCGCGCGGGCGACCAGTTCGTGCCCGATGTTGCCGCCGGCCCCCGGCCGGTTGTCGACGACGAACGACTGGCCGAAGCCTTCGGCGAGCTTCTGCGCCACCAGCCGGCCGGTGATGTCGGACGCCGCGCCCGGTGCGAACGGAACGACCATTCGTACCGGGCGGGCGGGATAGTTCTGCGCGTGGACCGCGGGCGCCGCGACCGCGCCAACGCCGAGCAGTACCGCCATCGCACACGTCGCCTTCCTGCCGGTCATCGCTACCATGGTGGTCTCCTGGTCTGCGGGTCGGGCACTGCACGACCCCGGGGTCAGTTCGCGTCGAAGAAGTTCGCCAGCAGCGCGTAGGTCTCCTCCGGCGCCTCCTCCATCGGGTAGTGCGCGCAGGCGAGCCTGTGGAAGCCGCGGATGTCGGTCGCGTAGTGTGGCCAGGCCTCCTCGGCGCTGAACTCGCGCTGGGTATGGCTCTTCTCCGCCCACATGATCAGCGTGGGGCAGGTGACGCGCCGCCCCGCATCCCAGTCGACCTTGTCCATCGGATAGTCCACGGTAAGCGTGGCGCGGTAATCCTCGGACATGCCGTGGATGTGCTCGGGCGTGCAGCAGCGCACGTACTCGGCCATCGTCTCCTCGCTGAACTTGCCCTCGCCCTGCTTGGCGAACTTGCGGCGGATGTAGTACTCCTCCTTGCCTTCGAGCAGGCGCTCCGGGAAATCGTAGGGCTGCGCGAAGAAGAACCAGTGGTAGGAGTGGGCCGCGTAGGTCCACTTCATGTGCTCGAGCTGCCAGTGCGTGGGGATGATCTCGATGCTGGCGAAGCTGCGCACCGCATCGGGATGGTCGAGCGCCATGCGATGCGCGGTGCGCGCGCCACGATCGTGTCCGGCCACGTGGAAGCGCTCGAACCCGAGAGCCTTCATCACGTCCACCTGGTCCTGGGCCATGCGGCGGAACGAATAGTTCGTGTGGTCGGGCAGCCCGCGCGGCTTGTCGCTGTCGCCGTAACCGCGCAGGTCGGCGCAGACCACGGTGTAGCGATCGGCCAGGCGCGGGGCGATCAGGTGCCAGGTCACGTGGGTGAGCGGGTTGCCATGCAGCAACAGCACCGCCGGCCCGGATCCCCCGACCCGGAGGTTGATGCTGCAATCCGGATCGCTGGTGGGCACCCGCATCTGCCTGAAACCTTCGAACATCGTTCTCGCTCCCCGAGTGGTGCGCCGCGCCGGCCTGGTGCCCGCGCCGGATCCGGGCCTGCGACGCCACCGCAGGCGCCCGGACGATACGGCGGTCGATCGATGCCGCGGATTGTGACGCATCCTCCGCGTTCACGCGCACGGCCGCAACACCCGGCCGATCGGCGGCCTCGACCCGGTCCTGGGGATGTCGAGCCGATGCCTCCGCGACGACGCCACGCCCCCCGCGCGCCGAGGACGGCCCGTTGCGCGTGCGGGACGGCGCGGGCAGACTGCGGCCCCGGACACGAGGCCTACGACATGACGGCTGTGACGCGCGGCACCCTTTTCTACTCTCCCGCGGCGCTCGCGGCTCACGCGAGCGCGATCCTCGTCGCCCACGGGCTGCCGGAGGCCGACGCGGCCACGGTGGCCCGCGACCTGGTTTCAGCCGACCTGCGCGGCCTGGCCTCCCACGGGGTGGCCCGGGTCCCGATCTACTGCAAGCGCCTGCGCGCGGGTGCGATCAACCCTCGCCCCGCCATCCGCGTGGAGCGGGCGGCGGCAGCCGTCGCCGCGATCGACGGCGATGACGGCATCGGCTTCGTGGTCGGACACCGTGCGATGGACGAGGCGATCGCGCTCGCGCGCGACTGCGGCATCGGCATGGCCGGCATCCGGCGCAGCACCCACTACGGCATGGGCGCCCTCTACGTGATGCAGGCGATCGAGGCGGGCATGGTGTCGCTGGCCTTCACGAACTCCTCGCCGGCCATGCCGGCGTGGGGGGGGCGCGTCAACTTCCACGGCGCCGCCCCGCTGGCGGTCGGCGCGCCCGGCGGGCGCCATGGCGACTACGTGCTCGACATGGCGATGACCGTGATCGCTCGCGGCAAGATCCGCCTGGCGGCGGCGCGCGGCGAGCCGATCGCCCCGGGCCTCGCGCTCGACCAGCAGGGGCGACCCACCACCGATGCGGCGGCCGCCTTCGAGGGCGTGCTGCTGCCCTTCGGCGGCGTGAAGGGGTCGGCGCTCGCGTTCATGATGGACATCCTGTCGGGCGTGCTCACCGGATCGGCTTTCGGTGGCGGCGTGAAGAGCCTGTATTTCGACCTCTCCGGTCCGCAGGACGTCGGCCATCTGTTCGTCGCCATGCGTGCCGACCTGTTCATGCCGATGGACGCTTTCCGCGCGCGCATGGACGAGATGATCGAGCGTGCCAAGGCCTGCCCGCGCGCCGAGGGTTGCGACGAAATCCTGATCCCGGGCGAGCCCGAGGCACGCACCGCGGCGCAGCGCGCGGCCACCGGCATCCCGATCACGCCCGACGTGGTCGACACGCTGCTCGCCGAAGGCGAGGCCGTGGGCGTGCCGATGCCCGAGGGCACGCCCCAACCCCTGGCGGCGCGCTGACGGCACCTCGGGCAGCCCGCGCGCGCGACGCCCCGACCACCGAGGCGTGCCGCTCGCCGACCCGACGCTCGCGGCATCTCGTTCCATGGCGTGCGGCGGCGGCGTATGCTCGGGGAACTTTGGACGTCGCGCCCCCCACTTCGGCAGCCGAATCCGGGTCAACGACCGCCCGCGAGCCCCAACACCCCGCCGCGTCCGTCGGACGGCAGCGCTGGTCGGTCGGCCACGGCCTGCGCCAGCTCGCCCACCTGCCGCACTGCGGCCATCGACCGATCCTGGCGGACCTGCGCTTCCTGCGCGATTCCCTCGCGTTCGCGCGCGACGTGCACGCGCGATGCGGGCCGGTCTCGCACGGCGTGCTGTTCGCACGCGCGCAGGTGCTGCTGATGTCGGCAGAGGCCAACGAGGCGGTGCTCGCCGACCGCGAGGGCGCCTACTGCGCGCGCGGTGGCTGGGAACCCCTGCTCGGTCGGCTGTTTCCGGGCGGGCTCATCATGCGCGATGGCGATGACCACCGGCGACACCGGCGCTGGATGCTGCCCGCGCTCAGGCGAGAGGCACTCGCCCGCCACATCGCGCGCATGGTGCCGGCGATCGAAGCCGCGGCCGATCGCTGGGCCGCAGGCCCGCACCTGGACGTCCATGCGGCGATCCGCGAACTGACCCTGGGCATCGCGCTGGAGACCTTCCTCGGGGTGGCTCCGGGATCCAGCGCCCGTGCGATCGGCGCCGACTACGAGGCGCTGGTCGATGCCTCGGCCGCGGTCCTGCGCCTGCCGCTGCCGGGTACCCGGCATGCCCGGGGCCGGGCTGCGCGCGGACGCCTCGAGCACTTCCTGCATCGCCTCGCGACCGAGCGCGTGCGCGCCCCCGGCCAGGACCTCTTCTCGCAGTTGTGCGTGGCCGCCGCGCAGGGCGGGGACGCCCCGACGCGGGCCGAACTTGTCGACCACATGGTCTTCCTGCTGATGGCGGCGCACGACACCACCACCAGCGCGCTGGTCACGACCGTGGCCAGCCTGGCGGTCGAGCCGCAGTGGCAGGACCGCCTCGCCGATGAGATCGCCCAGGTCGCAGCCACGGCTTCGGCTGCATCCGGCGATGGCGAAGTCGCCGAGGTGCTTCGGCTCGATCGACTGGAACGGTGCGGGTGGGCGCTGCGCGAAGCCCTGCGCCTGTACCCGCCCATTCCCACCCTCGCGCGCTCGGCCGCCCGCGAGGTCACGCTTCACGGCCATCGCATCCCGGCGGGTGCCCCGGTCACGCTGTTTCCGCTGCTGGTCCAGCGAGACCCTCGATGGTGGACCGATCCGGATCGCTTCGACCCGCTGCGCTTCAGCCCCGAGCGCGCCGAGCACCGGCGCCATCCGGGCATCTGGACCCCGTTCGGCGGAGGCGCGCACATGTGCCTCGGGATGAATTTCGCGGAACTGCAGTCGCGCGCAGTACTGCGCGCATTGTTGAGGCGGGTGCGCTGGTCATGCGGGCCGCACGACCGATACGACCACGCCTTCGCGCCGATCGGCCATCCCCGGGGCCCTTTCACCCTGCGGCTGCGCGCCGCGCACGTCCCCGGAGCCGACGGCGAGGCGGGCCACGCGGCCCCGCGCTGACCGTTCACGCCAGACCTTGCCCCGGCATCCGCGCCAGGCTCGTCGCCGCGCTCCGGACACGAGGCAGGGTCGCGCGTATAATCGGCACGGGGTTTCCGTCGAGGATCGTCCACGAGCGGCCGATCGCCGCCTGCAAGCGTTGCCCGACCCTCGTCCGTCCGGGTTCGACGGGCGATCGAACCCCGCCTGCACACCGCGCCGCCTCGAACCATGCCCGTACTCGGCATCAGTCACCTCACCTTCGTCGTGCGCGACCTCGAACGGACCGCGCGACTCTGGCGCGAGGGCCTCGGCGCCCGCGAGGTCTACGACAGCGCAGGACGCAACTTCTCGCTCTCGCGCGAGAAGTTCTTCGTGCTGGGCGGCATCTGGCTCGCGTTCATGGAGGGGGAGCCGGCGGCGAGGTCCTACCGGCATGTCGCCTTCGAGGTCGCGGAAGAGGATCTGCCGGGGTTCGAGACCCGCCTGCGAGGGCTGGGCGTCGAGATCAGGCCGCCGCGACCGCGGGTCGAAGGAGAGGGGTGCTCGCTGTACTTCTACGACTTCGACGACAACCTGTTCGAGCTCCACACCGGCACGCTCGACCAGCGACTCGCGCGCTACCGTGCCTGATTCGATTGCCCGTGTTCCCCCCGACGGCCGCGAGCGGCTGCGCACGGGGTGTCGTGCGCTGGCCACGCTGGCGCTGGCCCTTCCGATGGCCTGCCTCGCCGGACGCCCCGTCTTCGAGGACCTGACCCTGCCCGCGCTGACCGCTCGCGCCGACTGGGTGGTCGTGGCAACGCGCGTCGGCGCCGAGGAGACGACGACCGACACGCTGGGCTGCCCGCTGCAGTACTAGCCACTGCAGGTCGACCGGGTGCTGAAGGCTCCCTCCGCGGCTGCGACCGCCAGCGGCTCCGCGCGGCTGAGGGTGCAGGTCAATGTCACCGGTGCCCGGGACTGCCGACTGCGCGCGCGACAGAGCGCGGGCGCCTCCTTCCCCGCCGCGCGCTACAACCCCTCGGCTCCGCCCCCGCGCGCGGGCGAGACGCGGGTGGTGTTCGCGATCGCCGGCGACGGCGACATGTCGCTGGCCGCGGAGCAGTCCTGGGAATCCATTCGCCGGATCGACGAGATCGAGCGCCTGCTCCCGGCATCGCGCCCGCCAGGCACGACCCGCTGACACTCGGCCCGCGTGGCGGGCACGATCGGACGTGCCGCCACCCACCCCGGGTGCACCCCGAACCTTTTGCGCGAGTGGCCCCACGGACCGCACCCCGCGCGCCCGCGGCCCGCGCCGGCCGGCCGGCGCGTCCGCCCGGATCAGTCCTCCGGCCCGGCGTACTTGCCCGCGGTCCGAGGGAACAGCGACTTGATGATCTTGAAGCGCGAGATGTCCACGGTCGCATCCATGTGCAGGAAGATGGCCGCATCGCGGAACAGCTTCTCGATGCCGAAGTCGAGCATCATCCCGTTGCCGCCGTGCAGTTCGACCGCGTGCTGGGTGACCTTGAAGATCTCCTCGGAGGCGAACACCTTCACCATGTTGCACAGCGCGTCCGCATCGGCCGCGCCGGCATCCACCGCGAGCGACGCCTCGCGCAGCAGCGCGCGTACCGCCGCGATCTTCGTGGCCATGTCGGCCAGGCGCACCGCGACCGCCTGGTGCTTGATCAGGATGCGCCCGCCCTGCACGTAGTTCTGCACGTAGTCGGCCGTGCGCTCGAAGGCCGCCACGCCCACGCCGAGGTTCTTCGAGGCCTGGATGATCTTGCCCGGACGGAAGTAGATGCCGGCCTTGGCGAGCGACTCGTCCTTCACCAGCAGGTGGTCGGCCGGCACGCGACAGTCCTCGAACACCAGTTCGCCGTTGTTCATGAACCGGCAGCCCAGCGTCTCGTTGCAGCGCGCGATCGTGAGCCCGGGCGTATCCCGGGGCACCAGGAAGCTCGACGTGCCCTGCTGCATGCCCACCTTGGGGTTGGTGTTCGCGTAGACCACGTAGAGGCCGGCGTCGTAGCCGTTGCTGATGAACTGCTTGCGGCCGTTGAGCACCCAGTGGTCGCCGTCCTGGTGCGCGCGGGTCTGCATCGCCGCCTCGGGCACGTTGTACGGCAGCCAGCGATCCGAGGCCCCGCGCGGCTCGGTCAGGCAGTGCGCCAGCAGGAACTGCGGATCCTCGACCAGCCGCCGGAACCACTTCTCCTGCAGGTGGCGCGGCGCGACGTTGCGAAGCAGCACCGCGACCTTCCAGTTCTGCACCAGCTTGTCCGCCAGCCCGGAGTCGCCCCGCGCGATCTCCTCGGAGATCAGCGCGAAGGTCTGCACCTCGGTCGCGGGATCGAGCTCGACGCCGCCGAATTCCTCGGGCACGCCGAGCGTGCGGATCCCGATGCGGTCCGCCTCCTCGAGGATGGAGGCCGGCAGCCGATCCTCGGGCTCCATGCTCCACTCGCGCTTCCAGTTCTGGCGGATGAACGGCGTGACATGGGCATCGACGAAGGCGCGGCACGCGTCGCGCATCATCCGCTGTTCCTCGGACAGTCCCCGATCCTGCTGCTGCAGCATGTTCATTCCTCCGGTCGCGGGTGTTCGATCCCGCCTGTTCTATTCTGTTGCCGCGCCAGCCACGTTGACCGGCAACGGTCCTGCGTGCGACTCGCCGCGCGGGCCGCCCGACGGCACGCAACGCGCGACGGCTGCATCGGCGGGCTTCGCCGGACACCGCGACTCGTGTCCGCGGCGTCCCCCCGAGCATCGCGCAAGTCTACTGGCAAAGCCTGCGCGAGCGCAGGGACCGCGCGCCACGGGCCGGCACCGCGGCGCAACCGATCGTGCCTTCGCGTACAGTCGGCATCGTCGTGAACGCCGCCGAACGACCCCACCGACCGACCATGACCCTGCCTTCTGCCTCGCGCCGGCTGGCGCTGCAATGGCTCGCGCTGCTCGCCACGACGCACGGCCCCCGGGCACTTGCGTCGGGCGTCGATCTTCCCGCGGAAGTCACCGCTGCGATCGGGGCCGATACCCTGCTGGTCGAGTCCGGAACCCTCCCGCTGCTGCTGTGCGTGCCGCATGACGGCGACCGGGAACTGCCCGGGATCCCGGCGCGGGTCAACGGCACGCGCGTGCGCGACCAGCACACGCTGGCGCTCTCCGAGCGCACGGCTCGTCGCCTGGAGCAGCTCACCGGCGCCCGCCCATGGCGGATCGCCTGCCGGGTCTCCCGCCGGCAGGTGGACGTCAATCGCCCGGAGGCGGAGGCCTTCGAGCATCCGGCCCTGCGCCCGGTATGGCTGGCCTACCACCAGGCCGTCGTCCACGCCGTGGACGCATTGCGCACCGCGCATCCGGGCGGTGCACTGCTGCTCGACATCCACGGGCAGGGCTACTCCTCGAACACGATGTTCCGCGGCACCCGCAACGGCCGCACGGTCACCTCGCTGGTCGCACGCCACGGTCGCTCCGCGCTGGACGGCCCCGACAGCCTCGGTGGCCAGCTCGCCTCGCGGGGTGTGGGCGTCGCCCCCGCACCCGGCAGCGATGCGCGCGAGGAACAGCGCTACGTCGGCGGCTACACGGTCGCCACGTACGGCAGCCATCGCCCCGGCGGCATCGACGCGATCCAGCTCGAGTTCGGGACGCAGCAGCGCGCGAACCCGGAACTGGGCGACGTCCTGGCGGCAGCCACGCTCGCCTTCCTGCGCGCGATGCCGGGGCTGGCCTCGGGCCTGCCGGGCGAGATGCGCGGCGTTCAGCGCGCAGCCGGCGCGGATGCGTCCGATTCGAAGGCGAGCAACGCGCGCTTGCGCTCGATTCCCCCCGCATAGCCGGTGAGCCGGCCGCCTCGCCCCACCACCCGGTGACAGGGCGTGAACAGCAGGCAGGGGTTCGCACCCAGCGCAGTGCCCACCGCGCGCGCCGCGCCGACACGGCCCAGCCGCGCGGCGAGCTCGCCATAGGTGACGCGGTCGCCGAACCGGATGTGCGCCGCCGCCGCCCACACCCGACGCTGCCAGTCGGTCGCAGGTACGTCGAGCGGCACGTCGAGCGCGCGACTCGTGCGCGCGAACCACGCATCGATCGCGCGGATGGCCTGCGCGAGCAGAGCGCTCGCGGCGACCGACGCGGCATCTTGCGCCGATCGCTCCGGCCCGTTCTCCGCCACATCGCCGGACGGCCCGCTCGCAGCCGCCACCCGGTCGGCGGCGGGCAGCTCGACGGCCCGCACGACCCGTCCCCTCCAGGGGTCGAATGCCGCCCAGCACAGGCCGCGACCGGTCGCGGCGAGGTGCATGCGCCCCAGCGGCGTGGACGCCACGCCGACGGCGAGTGCCGTGCGCGGATCGCGCACGGGCGTGCCCTCGGGCCACCCCGCCTGTCGGCAGGCCGGGGCAGGCATCGGGGGCAAGGATCGCCGCGGGGTCACGGGTGACATGGTCGCCCATCGTACCCGTGATCGGCCGCGGGCCCGTTGCGCCTGCCGCCGCGATCCCGACCGCACCGCCGGCGGGCGCATACCGGCACGCGTGCTAGCATGAAGCATCGATGTTGCGGGCCATGCGGACGTCGCAGGGACCCCTCGCGGCTCGATGATGACGCCGCCCCGACCGAGGGCGCGCTCCCCGGAGGACACACCATGCACATGCACAACCGCGGTCGTCGGGCCGCCCTGCGCGCCGGCGCCGTCGCGACCGCGGGCCTCGCCGCCGGCCTGCCCGGATGCGCGAGCCTCGACGCCCTGACCAGCCCGCGCACCGGGGGCGGGCTGCCCTCGCGCGGAGAGTGGCTGATCCAGGGCGCGACCGTGCTCACGCTCGACCCGAAGATCGGCGACTTCGCGCGCGGCGACGTGCATGTTCGCAACGGGGTCATCGTGGCGGTCGGCCCGAAGGTCGAAGCCCCGGGGGCGTCGCGCATCGGCGGCGAGGGCATGATCTGCATGCCGGGCTTCATCGACACCCACTGGCACCTGTGGACCAGCATCTGCCGGCCGATCATCCGCATCGACGACCCGAAGCGCAGCTATTTTCCGGTCACCAACATCCTCGGTCGGCACTACACGCCCGAGGACAGCTACCGCGCCGTGCGCCTGGGACTCGCCGAGGCCATCAGCGCCGGCGTCACCACCGTGCACAACTGGGCCCACAACATCCGCTCCGGCGCCCACGCCGACGCGGAACTGCGCGGCATGCGGGAGACCGGCCTGCGCGGACGCTTCTCCTATGGCCCGGCCCAGGGCATGCCCGACGACCAGCCGATGGACCTCGCGCCGCTCGAACGCATCCAGCGCGAGCAGATGCCCGGGGACGGACTGATCACGCTGGGCATCAATTCACGCAACGTCGGCACCGATCCGAATCCCCTGCGCGGCAACATCCCGCTGCCGGTGATCCGCGCCGACTGGGGCGGCGCGCGCCGGCTCGGCATCCCGATCACGCTGCACACCTCGGGACCCAGCCCGATCACCTACCTCGAGCAGGCAGGGTTGCTCGGGCCCGACGTGCAGCTCGTCCACCCGCTGCTCACCACCGCCGAGGAGCGACGCATCCTCGCGCGTCGCGGCGTGAGCTACAGCATCTCGCCGGTGGGCGAGTCGCGGCGCCCGGCAAGCGCGGGCGTGATCCAGCTCGGCGAACTGCTCGAGGCCGGCGTCAAGGTCAGCCTGTCGATCGACCATACCGGCACCTACAACGTCGACATGTTCCAGGTGATGCGCCTGCTCTACAACCTGCACCAGCATCGCATCGGGCCGAAGGTGCCGGTGACCGCGCGGCGCATGGTGCAACTGGCAACGCTCGACGGCGCGATCGACCTCGGCATCGCCGACCGCACCGGCTCGCTCAGTCCCGGCAAGCGCGCCGACCTGATCCTCGTCAACACCCGCGACATCAACATCGCGCCGGCCGGCGACCCGTACGAGGCGCTGGTGTCCTTCGCCCAGCCGCGCAACGTGCACGCGGTGATCGCCGATGGACGCCTGCTGTGGCGGGACGGACGGTTCACCTCGCTCGACTACGGTCGCGTGCTCGCCGAGGCCGAGTCCTCCGCGCAGGCGCTGCGCCAGCGCGCGGGCTGGACGGGCTGATCGGGCGCGAGCCGCTAGCGCGGCGGGCGGCGCAGCATCTCGGGCACGATCTGCTCGCGGACGAAGCGCTCGCCTGCCCGCTCGACGGCCGGCTGGCCGATGGCCGCCACCACCGCCTCCGCATCGCCCGCCGCCTTCCAGCGCTTGTAGTCGTCCTCGAGGTCGAGGCCCATCGACTCGGCCAGCAGGCTCACGTAGTTGACCACTCGGAATGGCTCCTCCTGCTCCAGGCCGCACAACATGCGCTGGCAGGAATGGAACACGGTCACCACGTCGCTCGCCGATGCACCCGCGGCGAGTTCGCGCACGCCGCGGGTCACGTCCTTCATGACCGGCGGCAGGCCGGCCAGCGCCGAGCACATGTGTCCCGGCACCGAAGGTCCGCCCGGCACGCGCTCGAGGCCCGGGACGAGATCGAGCAGGTCCTCGACCAGCGGATTGACATCCACCTCGCGAAACCCGGAGTGGCGGTGCAGCACCACGCGCCGCTCCACCGGTCGCACCAGCCGCTGGCGCAGGCGATCGCGCTCGGCGTGCAGGATCTGGGTGAAGTGCGACATCGCGAAACGCGGGTCGGTGTACTCGCCCATGAACTGGTCCATGTGGCGATGGCACGACGGGCACCACGTGACCAGCCTCTGCCCGTCGAGGGCCTGGGTGAGCGTGTTGAACTTGTCCACCGTGCGTCGGGCCATGCCTTCGGCCGCGCGGAGGTTGCCGTCCTTGGTCGTGCCGCAGCAGTAGCCGGGGCCACCGGCTGGCGCCACCTCGAGCCCGATCGCGCGCAGCAGGGCGATCGCCGCGTGGATGATGTCGCCGTGGCGCAGCACGTTGCAGCCGTACCAGAAGACGACGCGCTCGCTCATCGCGCGCCCCTCGTCGCCGGATCGGCCCGATGCCATTCCTCGATCTGCGCCTCGTCGAGTTGGGTCGCGGCGAAGGCTTCGATGCGGCGGAAGAACAGCGGATCTTCCGGCGCGCTCATCTGCGCGGGGGCACCGAGTTGTCCCAGCGCGCTCATCCGCGCCACGCGCAGCATGCGCATCGCGTGGATGCCTTCGGGACATGCATCGTTGCAGGCCGCCGACTGGGTGCAGATCCTCACCCAGTCCAGCGCCTGCTCGCTGCCGCGCTCGCCGCGCAGCATCGGGAGCAGCCCCTCCACCACCGAGCCGCCCCGGGCGCCCGCCAGCCTGGGCTCGTAGGGCGTCATCGGACAGGCCTCGTAGCACCGGCCGCAGCGGGTGCATCGCTCGAGCGTGTCACGGGCAAAGCGGTCGATGAACTCGCGCAGGCTGCCCGGACGGTCGGCCGTCGCTTCGACGCCTG
Organism: uncultured Pseudomonadota bacterium; assembly: GCA_903831455.1. GTDB lineage: Bacteria > Pseudomonadota > Gammaproteobacteria > Burkholderiales > CAIKXV01 > CAIKXV01. The sequence continues at coordinate 120,161 of CAIKXV010000027.1, forward strand.
CGCGGGACGAGACCGGGTCGGTAGGGGCAGCGCTCATGCCGGCAGTCTGCCACAGCCCGGCGGCGCCTCGCAGGGTCCCGGCATTCAGGGGGCGCGGGCCACGTGCGTGGAGACCATCTCCAGCACCCGGGTGCCGCCAGCCCCGACGAGGGCGGTATCGACCACCGACAGCCGTCGACCTTCCCGGCTCACCACCGATCGCGCGCGCAGCGCCCGCCCATGGCCCGGATTGAGGAACCATGCCGAGGCTTCGACCAGTCGCTGGCCGCGCGGCGCGGCCCCGATGGCCGTGAGGGCGGCCAGCGCGAAGCTGATACCCCCCTGCGCATGCCCGACACGGTTCCCGGCGTGCAGTCCCATCGGCAACACGCTGCGAGCACCCGCGCGACCGCGCGCGTCGACGAACGCCTGCGGCGAGCGCCCGTAGAGCGCCGGCAGGAAGGGACGTTCGCCCGCACGCGCCGAGCACGCACGCCGCCACACGCGGCGCTCGGCGGCATCGAGATCGGCGGGGCCCAGGTCGAGCGCGGCAGGCACCCCGCCCGGTTGCCACGGCAGGGGGGCCAGTCGCACGCCCGCGGGCGGCGGCAGCTGCATGAACGTGCCCGAGGCCAGCGCGGCCAGCCGCCCCTGCGCGCGGATCTCGCAGCGTGCCAGCCCCTGGGGCGTCAGGGCCTCGCGGACCATGCCCTCGCAGCGCGCGGTCGCTTCGATGCGACCGACGAGCGGCTCGCCGGTCAGCGTGAGATGCATGCTGATGGTGCCCAGCCTCATGCCCTCGGACAGCGACAGCCGGGCGCGGATCGCGTTGGCGAGCGCGATGTCCGCCAGCGTGGCCACCCCCTCGAAGCTGACCTCGCCGCCCTCGTCGATGCAGTGCTCGCCCGCGTCGAGCGCGACGACGGCCGCCTGCTCGTCCACCTGCCGCCAGTGGAGCCCCATGAAGTGGCCGAGGAAATGCAGGCCGGGCGTCCGGTTGTCGCCGATCGCGCGCAGCACCCGGGCGAGGACGGGATCGGCGGGTTTCGCGGCAGGCCGGTTCATCCGGGTCTCCGCCGGGTGGCGCGGCGACGACCCGCCGTTGCCGAAAGCCGGGGACCCCTCGGCTCGCGCCCGGGCGTTCGCGCCGGGGCATCGATGACGGCGCGCGTGGCCGCGAGCCGATCCGGCGCAACCCGCCCGAGCGAGGCCACCACCCCGACCGCCGTGCGCGCGAGCGCGCGGTAGGTCTGCGCGACTGCGGGGTCCCAGCGCTGCATCGCGGCCAGGTGCCGGGCCACCGACCCCGCGTCGCCGCGGGAGATCGGGCCGGCCAGGGCGGGTGCCACGCCCTGGCGGAAGATCGCGTCGATCGTCTCGCGCACGATCGGCTCGAACATGGCCAGCGCGGTGGATCGAGCGACCCCGGCGCGCTCCTCGCATGCAAGCGCCAGTTCGATCAGCACCGGCAGGAAGTTGCAGGCGAACGCACCGCCGCCGTGGTACAGCGGCTTCCAGGCCGGATCGATGCGGAAGGTGCGCGCCCCCAGTGCCCGGAAGGCGGCCTCGAGCCCGCGCAGCGCGCGGGCATCGCCCTCGCATCCGCACCAGGTGCCGCGGAACGACCGAACCGCCATGGCCGGATCGGAAAAGTTCTTCACCGGGTGCACCGCGGCCACCGCTGCTCCCGCGTCCCGACAGGGAGCCAGCACCTCGGCGGGCGTGGCCCCGCTCAGGTGGAACACCCGGTCGCCCCGGCGCAGCAGACCGCTCGCCGCCAGTGCGATGGCCATCTCGCCGATCGCATCGTCCGGCGTGCCGATCAGCCACAGGCGAGCGGCCCCGGCCTCCGCCAGCGTCCTCACCGGCGAGCCGCCTCCGACGAAGCGGGCGGCCGCGCGCGCGCTGGCCAGGCCGCGATTGACGAGCGCGCCGGGCGTGGCCATGCCGCGGTCGCACAGAAGGTGCGCGACCACGCGCGCCGCGCGACCGCAGCCGATCACGTTCAGTCGCGGCGCGCCGGGGCCGATGGGCAGCCCCCGCGCCGATCGGGCTCGCGACGAACCGGACCTCGCGGTCACCGCGACGCCCCGCCCGCAGGGTCCAGGGGGCCCGGGCGCCCCGGGGATGCGGCGCGTGCCGGAAGCCGCACGCCCCGGATCGCGTCCGTCGCCCGGCCGCCGTCCGGGCGAAGGCGCTCGCGGACGAACCGACCGACGCCGCAACCTGCCGGCCGTCGCATGCGACGCCGCGGGGTCATCGACCGATGCACCGCGCACCCGCCCGGGCGAGCCGCCCCCTCAGCGCTGCAGAAGGCCGCGCTTGTCCTTGACCTTCGAGAACTCCGCCGCTTCGGGAAGCTCTTCCTTCTTCTCGATGAGCGGCTTCCACGACTTCGCGAGTTCGGCGTTCAGGGCGATGAACTCCCGCTGGTTGTCGGGCACGTCATCCTCGGCGTAGATCGCCTCCACCGGGCACTCGGCCACGCACAGCGTGCAGTCGATGCACTCGTCGGGGTCGATGACCAGCATGTTCGGCCCCTCGCGAAAGCAATCCACCGGACAGACATCCACGCAGTCGGTGTACTTGCACTTGATGCACGATTCGGTGACGACGTAAGCCATGGTGTGGCGATCCTCCGGGGCTGGCCGCCGCGCCGATCCGGACCTTCCGGTCGGAATCGCGACGGGCATCGGGCGCAGGCACGCTCAGCGGGCCGTCGCCGACATCGGGTCGAATCTTACCAGCGCGCGCCGCCGTTGGTCGCCGCGGCAGCGCAGCGCCCTGCCGGCGCCGTGCGAGCGGGTTTTCCGCTACGCTAGGCGCCTGATCCCGGAGCGCGCAGGGCGCGCTCGTCCCCTTCGGTGCGCGCGAGCCGCGCACGGCATACCCCTTCCGCGAGGTTCCCGATGAGCAGCGACAAGATCGTCCATGTCAGCGACGCCACCTTCGAACAGGACGTGCTGAACTCCGACGTGCCGGTACTCCTCGACTACTGGGCCGAATGGTGCGGCCCGTGCCGGATGATCGCGCCCATCCTGGACGAAGTCGCGGGCGAGTACGACGGCCGCCTGAAGGTCGCCAAGATCAACATCGACCACAACCCGTCGACCCCCACCCGCTACGGCGTGAAGGGCATCCCGACGCTGATGCTGTTCAAGGGCGGCAGCATCGAGGCGACCAAGGTCGGGGCGCTGTCCAAGTCACAGCTCGCGGCCTTCATCGACAGCAACCTCTGATCCCTTGCGGCCGTCGGGCGCAGGCCGACCGGGCCCTCCCCGCCCCGAGCGCGCTGACGGGAACGCCGCTGCAGCGCTGGCGCGCCCTGCGAAAACCCGCTATTATTCGCGGTTTTCGGCCAACCGGCGCCGACGCGAGAAGTCTACCCCGCGCGCAACGGCCCTCCCGAGGACTCCATGAAAGCCGACGTCCACCCCGATTACACCGAAATCACGGTCAGCTGCAGCTGCGGCGCCAACTTCCAGACCCGCTCGACCCTCGGTCGCGACCTGCAGGTTGAAGTCTGTTCCAGCTGCCACCCGTTCTACACCGGCAAGCAGAAGATCCTCGACACCGCGGGGCGCGTCGAGAAGTTCCGCCAGAAGTACGCCCGCAAGGCCGCCTGACCTGCCTTCATCCCCGCCAGCGGGAGATACCGCTCGCGGGGCAGGTGGGCGCGCAGTCGGTCGCTCCCTCGAGCCGCGGGTAGTCCCCTGAACGGAGCGCGCATGCCCACCGACGCCCGAGCTCAGGAGCAGGTCGCAGACGCAGCACACCTGCGCTGGCGAGCGCTCGGGGTGCTCGCCCTCTGTGCAGTGTGGCTGTTCACCGGGTTGCTGCCGCACGAGCCGTGGAAGCCCGACGAGGCTTACACGTTCGGGCTGGTGCTGCATATCGTGCAGACCGGCGACTGGGTCGTCCCCATGCTCGCCGGGGAACCCTACCTCGACCGCGCCCCCGCCTACCTGCTGACGGCCGCGGCACTGGCGAGTGGACTCTCCGGCCTCGTCGAGCTGCATGACGCGGCACGACTGGCCAGCGGGCTGTACCTCGCGATCACCCTCGGCGTGCTCGCGCTGACCGCCCGCGAACTCTACGGGCGTGAACATGCATGGGTCGCGCCGCTCGCCCTGATCGGCTGCGTCGGCCTGCTCGTCCCCGGGCATCAGCTGATCGCCAACCTCGCGGTGCTGGCCGGTTTCGCCGTCGCCCTGTACGGGATGGCGCTGGCGCGCCGCCGTTCACTCGCCGGGGGACTCCTGCTGGGGACCGGCGTCGGCCTCGCCTTCCTCGCGCAGGGAGTGCTCGCGCCCGCGGTGCTCGTTGCCTGCGCGCTGCTGTTGCCGCTGGTCGGCTCGCCCTGGCGTACGCGCACGTTCACCGCCGCCCTGCTGTGCGCGATCGCCGCCGCCACGCCCTGGCTGGCGCTGTGGCCGATGGCGCTGCATGCGCGATCGCCCGAACTGTTCGCGCAGTGGATCTGGGTCCACAACCTCGGGCGCATCGCCGAGGCCGCGCGGACGGGCCCGGTGTCGGTCGGCTCCTACCTCGTGATGCTGCTGTGGTACGCGTGGCCCGCGCTCCCGCTCGCGGGCTGGGTGCTGTGGCAGCGCGGGCGAAGCGCAGGGTCCACGCCGCAGGTACGCCTGCCGCTGCTGCTGCTGGCGCTGGGGCTGCTGATCCTGCCCGCCTCGCCGGACGCCCGCGAACTCTGCTCGCTGCCGCTGCTGCTGCCCCTCGCGCTGCTCGCGACCGCGTCGATCGACTCGCTGGACCGGAGCGCGGCGAACTTCCTCGACTGGTTCGGCATCACCACCTTCGGCCTGTGCGCGATTGCGCTGTGGATCGGGTATCTCGCCCTGCACACCGGGGTGCCGACCGGCCTCGCGCGTGAACTCGCGCAGTTCCACCCGGGCTTCGAACCGCGATTCGATCCGGTCGCGTTGCTGCTGGCAGCGGTGGCCACCCTGGGCTGGGTCGCCCTCGTCGCCCGCATCGGACGCTCGAACCGGCGCGCGATCATCAACTGGGCCGCCGGCATCACCCTGGCCTGGATCCTGACCAGCCTCTTCTTCCTCGCCTACATCGACCACGGCCGCGCCTACCGCGGGATGGTCGACTCGCTGGGCCAGGCCATGCCGCCCAGGTACGACTGCGTGGCAAGCCGCGGCCTGGGCGAGAGCCAGCGCGCGATGCTGCACTACTACGCGGGGCTCATCACCGTACGCGAGGAGGCGCCGGGCGCGCGCGACCCGGCCGGCTGCGACGTGCTGCTCTGGCAGGGCTGGTCGTGGGACGCCGATGCCATCGGCGCACCGTGGCGACGGATCTGGGAAGGCAGCCGCGCCGGCGACCGCAAGGAACTGTACCGCCTGTACGTGCGCGAGGAGTCGCGCGCGCCCGGAGGCGACCCCAACTGATGTCCGACGCCTGCGCCCTGTCGGCCGACGAGACCTGACCGCCATGCCCGACCTGCTTCGACGCTTCGTATTCGAGGGCTCGCCGGTCCGCGGTGCAATCGCCCAGCTCGAAGGCACCTGGCAGGCCGTCCTCGAGCGCCATGCCTATCCGCCAGCCCTGCGGCAGGTACTGGGCGAGGCGATGGCCGCCTGCGCGCTGCTGGCATCGACCATCAAGCTCGACGGCGCGCTCGTGCTGCAGGTGCAGGGCGGACACCCGGTCAGGCTGCTGGTGGTCGAGTGCACCCGCGAGGGCACGCTGCGAGCCACGGCGAAGTGGGACGACCCGCTCCCGGAACAGGCCAGCGCGAGCGAACTGCTGGCCGGCGCTCGCTGCGCCCTCTCGCTGATCGCGGCCGACGGCCAGACCGCCTACCAGGGCGTGGTCGATCTTCGCGGCAGGGATATCGCGCAGATGCTCGGCCACTACCTCGCCCATTCGGAGCAGATCGATTCCGAACTGCACCTCGCCTGCGACGAGCACCATGCGAGCGGACTGCTGCTGCAGCGGCTGCCTGGTCGACCGGACGCAGACAGCGACCGCTGGCCCCGGGTACGCGAACTCGCCGCGACCATTCGGGCGCCCGAACTCCTCCACCTGCCGGCACCCGAGCTCCTCAGGCGGTTGTTCCACGAAGAGGATCTCCGGCTGTTCGATCCCTCGCCGCTGGCCTTCCGGTGTTCCTGCTCGGCCAGCCGCGTGGCCGCGATGCTGCGCATGCTCGGCCGCGAGGAGGTGGATTCGGTGCTGGCGGAGCGCGGAGTCGTCGAGGTGGGATGCGAATTCTGCGGACGGCAATGGCGCTTCGATCCGATCGACGCGGCGCGCGCGCTCGCGGCCACCGACGCGCCAGACGGCGGCCGATCCGTGCACTGAACCTCGGCGAGCGGCGGTCAGCCGATCACGCGCTCGCCCCGCTCGTCGTCGAACCAGCGGAACAGCGTGGGTACCACGAGCAGCGTGAGCAGCGTGGAGGTGACCAGCCCTCCGATCACCACCACGGCCAGCGGCCGGGTGACCTCCGAACCCGGGCCACTCGCGAAGAGCATCGGGATCAAGCCCAGCATGGCGACCGAAGCGGTCATCAGGACCGGCCGCAGCCTCGCCTGGCATCCTGCCACGACCGCCTCGCGTACCTGCATGCCCTCCTCGCGAAGGTGGCGGATGTACTCGACCAGCACCACCCCGTTCAGCGTCGCAATGCCCCAGAGCGTGATGAATCCGACCGAAGCGGGCACGGACAGGAACTCCCCGGACACCAGCAGCGCGAAGATGCCCCCGAGCGACGCGAACGGGAGCACCAGGATGATCAACGTCGCGCTCCGCACCGAGTTGAACAGCAGGAACAGCAGGAAGAAGATCGCACCGACGGTGACGGGCACGATCAGCGACAGGCGGCCGAGCGCCCGCTCCATGTTGCGGAACTGCCCGCCCCACTCGAGCCTGTAGCCCTCGGGCAGGTTCACCTCCGCGGCGATGCGTGCCTTGGCCTCGGCCACGTATCCGCCCAGGTCGCGGCCGGTCACGTTCGCCCCGATCACCAGCCGCCGCCGCCCCGATTCGCGCGAGATCACCGGCGCGCTGTCGACGATCTCGAGGTTGGCCAGCGCGCGCAGGGGGACCAGCGCGCCGTTGGGGGAGCGGAACAGGATGTTTCCGATCGCCTCCGGACTGTTGCGCCATGTCTCCGGAAAGCGGACCACCGCCGCGAAGCGCCGCTCGCCCTCGTAGACCTGGGTCGCCTGGCGACCCGCGATCGCCGTCTCGATCACGTCGTGCACGTCGGCGACGTTCAACCCGTAGCGCGCGATCGCGCGCCGATCGATGTCGATCGTGAGATACGGCTGCCCGCTGACGCGATCGAGGCGCAGGTCGCGCGTCCCGGTGATCCGCCCCAGCACGCGGGCGATCTCCTCGCTCTTCTGGCGCAGCACGGAAAGGTCCTCGCCGAAGAGCTTGATGGCCACCTGGGACCGTACCCCGGTCACCATCTCGTCCACGCGCTCCTGGATGGGCTGGCTCATCACCAGCTGCACGCCGGGAAGGGGCGACAGCACCTCGCGGATCCGCTGCTCGATGTCGGCCTGGCGCTCGAAACCCGCAGGCCGCTCGTCCACGGGCAGCAGGCTCACGACCGGCCCGGACTCGTGCTGCCCCGCCGGATCGGCCGGACTCTCGCCGCGACCGAGGGTCGAGACCACGCCGCGCACCCCCGGCACCTGGGACACGAGCTTCATGGCCTCCATTTCCATCCGTACCGATTCCTCGATCGACACCGACGGGGTGCGCACGATCGCGGGCGTGATCGACCCTTCCTGCATCACCGGGACGAACGCCGTACCGAGGAACGGGAACGCGGCGCCTGCGGCGACCAGCAGGCCGACGGCGATCGCGACCACCGAGCGCTCGTGTCCGAGCGACCAGTCGAGCGCCCGCATGTAGAGGGGCCGCAGGCCGCGCACGACCCAGGTGTCGTGATCGGCGCCGCCTCGCAGCAGGTAGGAGGCGAGCGCCGGCGTGAGCGTCAGCGAGAGAACCAGCGAGATCGCCAGTGCGATCGCGATCACCAGCGCCAGCGGACCGAACATCTTCCCTTCCATGTCGGTCAGCGTGAGCAGGGGCATGAACACCAGGATGATGATGCCCACCCCGAACACCACCGGCACCCCGACCTCGGAGGCGGCGTTGAGCACCACGCGCAGGCGATCCATGCCGCTTGCCTGCGCCTCGCCCAGCCGCCTGAACGTGTTCTCCACCACCACGACCGACCCATCGACCATCAGGCCGATGGCGATCACGAGGCCCCCGAGCGACATCAGGTTCGCCGACAGTCCGTAGTGGTTCATCACCACGAAGGTGAGCAGCGGCGTGAGGACGAGGGTGGCGACCACGATCAGGCTCGATCGCAGGTCCCCGAGGAATACCGCCAGCACCACGACGACGAACAGCACCGCCTCGAGCAGCACCTTGACGATGGTCCACAGCGCGGCGTCCACCAGCTCCGTGCGGTCGTAGAAGGGCACGATGCGAAGCCCGTCGGGCAGCTGTTGCTGCTCGTTGATCTGCTCCACCTTCTGCTTGATCCGGCTGACCACTTCGCGTGCGTTCCCGCCGCGGATCATCATCACGATGCCAGCGACCGCCTCGGTGTCGCCATTGCGGATCGCGGCCCCCACCCGCGGTGCCTCGCCCAGGGTGATCGTCGCCACGCTGCGCAGGTAGACCGGCGTGCCGCGCACCTCGCGGATGACGATGTCGCCGATGTCATCGATCGATCGCACGAGCCCGATCCCGCGGATCAGGTACTGCTCCGACCCTCGCGCGAGCACCCCGCCACCGCTGTTCGCATTGTTCAGTTCGAGCGCCGAGCGGATGTCGGCCAGCGTCACGTCGAACCCGCGCATGCGCTGCGGGTCGGCGAGTACCTGGTATTCGCGCTCATAGCCGCCATGGGAGTTGACCTCCGCCACCCCCGGTATGCCTCGCAGCATCGGGCGCACCACCCAGTCCTGCACGACCCGGCGCTGGACGAGTTCCTCCCGCGTGAGCTCGCGCCTGCCGTCGTCGGGATGCTGCAGCGTGTACTGGTAGACCTGTCCGAGTCCGCTCGACACCGGGCCGAGGACGGGCTCCACCCCCGCGGGCAGGCGTCCCCGCGCCTCGATCAACCGCTCGAGCACGAGCTGGCGGGCGAAGTAGATGTCGGTACGATCGGTGAACACCAGCGTGATCAGCGAAAGGCCGGCGCGGTTGATCGAGCGCAATTCGGTCAGGCCGGGCAACCCGGTCATCGCGATCTCCAGCGGCACCGTCACGAAGCGCTCCACCTCCTCGGGCGAACGCCCGGGCGCCTCGGTCGCCACCTGCACCTGCACGTTGGTGACGTCCGGAAACGCGTCGAGCGACAGCTTCTGCACCGCACGCACGCCGAAGACGGCGAGCGCGGCGAACACCACCAGCAGCACCAGGCGCTGGCGCAGGCTGGCACGAACGATGGCCCGGATCACTGGCGCTGGCGCTCCGCGTTGAGGTGGAACGCGCCGTCCACGACCAGCCGCTCACCCTGTGCCAGCCCGGAGAGGACCGGCCGCAGCCCGTCGGAAGTCTCCGGACCCAGGCTCACCGGACGCAGGCGGAACGCGCCGTCCGGCTCGGGCACGAACACATGCTCGCGCCCGCCCTCTCGCACGACGGCCGCCGCGGGAATCGCAAGCGCTCGGCGGGCGGGCTCCCGGATGGCCATGGTCACGAGCATCGCCGGCTTGATCGTGCGATCGGCGTTGGGCAGCGTGGTGCGCACGGTCACCGTTCGCGTCTCGGGGTTGACGATGTTGCCGACGTGCGTGACGCGAGCGGTGAGTCGCCGGTCACGCAGCGCCGGGATCTCCACGTCCACCGGATCGCCCACCTTCACCCCGTAGACCTGCTCCTCGGGCACCTCGCTCACCACCCAGACCTGGGAGAGGTCGGCAACCGTGAAGAGGATGTCGGCGGGCTGGACCACCTGCCCGACCGTGAGCCGACGTTCGATCACCGTGCCGGCGAGCTTGGTCGCGAGCGTGCTGACCGGGCTGATCGCGCGCGTGTTCTCGAGCCGCCCGATCGCCTCCACGCTCATGCCCAGCGCCATCAGGTTGCCGCGGGCCGCGCGCAGTTCGGCCTCCGCCGAGAACAGTTCGTTCTCGCGGCGCTGCAGTTCGGCGCTGCCGATCACGTCGGCCGCCACCAGGAGCCGCGCACGCTCGACCCCGCGCTGGACCAGTTCGAGATCGAGCCCCGCCTTGAGGAAGTTGCGCTGGGCGATCGCGAGTTCGGTGCTGTCGATCCGGGCCAGCGGTTGCCCCGATCGCACATCGGCTCCCAGCATCACGGGCGCCTCGATCACGCGCCCGGAGACCGAGGATCCGATGCGCGCCACCCGCTCCTCGTCGACCTGTACGCTGGCCGCGACGCGGAACTGCTCGCGGATCTCGGTCGTCTCCACGGTCGCGACGCGCAGGCGCTCGAGCATCGCGGGCGCCGGCTGCACCCGCAGCGGGTCCTGTGCGGTGGCCGGCGCACCGGCCGGCCGCTCGGTGCCGCGGCCGCATCCGCCCGCCAGCCCGATCGCGAGCGCCGCGGCCAGCACGGCCGCGGCCTTGCGGCAAGTCCACCGCATCATGTCCTTCCCTCCAGCAGGTCGCTGCCGATCAGTCGCTCGAGTTCGATCAGCGCATAGCGCGCCTCGAACAGCGCATTCGCATACTCCTGGCGAACCAGTCGCAAGGTCCGCTGGGCATCGAGGTACTCGATGATCCCGCGCTCCCCGAACCGGTAGGCCGCCTCCGCCACGCGCAGCGACTGCTGTGCCTGCCGCAGCAATCCGCCCTCGAAGGCCTGCACCTGCTGGCGGGCGAGCGAGAAGCCGGTGTAGGCCTGGTCCAGTTCCGCCAGCAGCGCCTGCCGGCGAGCGTCGAACTGCGCCTGCGCGAACGCCGCCTCCGCCGCCGCTTCCCGGATCTGTCCTTCCCGTCGGTTGAACAGGGGCAGCGGAACGCTGACCCCGAGCCGCCAGCGCGACTGGTCCGGCTCCTGGTCGACGCCGCCCCGCAGCGACACCGCGGGCGTGCGCAGCCGCTGCTCGAGGTCGACGCGGGCGCGCGAGCGACCGCGCTCCGCGTCGAGCTGGGCCAGTTCCGGATTCGTCCGCAGGGCGCTCTCGCGAATGTCCGGCAACGGCGGAACCGGAGGCAGCGGGGGCAGGCCGCCGGCGACCTCGATCGGCGAATCCGCAGGGGCGGCCACCAGCACCGCGAGCGCCGCGCGCGCCTGGTCGACCCGCATGCGGGCAGCGTCCCTCGCTCGCCGCGCGTTGAGCAACTCGGTATCGGCGCGAATCAGGTCGAGCCTGGGCGACTCCCCGAGGTCCACGCGCAGGCCGACCCGGTCGCGGATCTGCTGCAGGTTGGCGAGATCCTCCTCGGCGATCCTCAGCTGCTCCTCGCGCTGCAGGATCTGGTAGAACGCATTGCGCACCTTCGCATGGAGCGCACGTCGCAACACCCGCTCGGCGGCCTGCGCGGCCAGCACGCCCGCATCGGCGACGCCGGCGCGCGCCTCGCGCACCGCCGGGTAGTCGAGCGGCTGGCTCACCGCAAGGCTGCGGGCGCTGCCGTCCGGCCCGCCGACGCCTCGCGGGCGCACCGGACCGGCGACGAGTTCGACCTCGGGATTGGGCAACTGGCGTGCGGTCACGCCGGCGGCCAGTGCGGCCTCCCGGCGCGCTCGCGCGCCCTCGAGCAAGGCGCTGGCGCGCTCCGCGCGGCCCAGCGCCTCGGGCAGCGTGAGTCGCAGCACCGGCGCGCGCGCCGACAGCGGCACCGGCGCCGGCACGATGGACTCGGCCGCCTGGGCCGGGGCGTGGAGCACGAGGCCCAGCAGCCAGGGGAACAGGACGGTGGACGCGCAGGCTGCGTCGCGCGTGCGGGTTCGGGGAATCGTCATTGCGCTGTCGCGGCGTCAGGAAGTCCGCGGATCCTAGGGGAAGCCGGGTGAGACCGCGGTTAAACAGGCTCGGTCGACCCCGGCCGGCCGCTCGTCCGCCGGAGGGACGCCGCGCTGGCTTGCAGGGCGGAGTCCCGGGTCGTGGACCGACGCATCCTGTCGCGAGCGCGACGCGTCCGCATCCGCCGACGCCCTGGCCCCGGGCCGGCGAAGAAAGGCTGGCGCAAGGTGGGGTGTGCGACCATTCCTGACACTGAGCCGGTACGGCCGAAGGAGAGAGGCATGAAGATCCTGCTCGTTGAAGATGACGCGACACTGGCCGACGGGCTGTCGCGCACGCTCGGACAGTCCGACTTGCGAGTCGAGCACGTGACCACCGGTGAAGCCGCGGAGGAGGCCTTCCTGCGCGAGCGCTTCGACATGGTCGTGCTCGACATCGGCCTGCCCGGCATCGACGGCTTCGAGGTGCTGCGCCGGCTGCGCAAGCGGCCCGACTACGTTCCGGTGCTGGTGCTGACCGCGCGCGACGCAGTCGAGGATCGGGTGCACGGGCTGGACCTGGGCGCCGACGACTACCTCGCCAAGCCGTTCGCGCTCCCCGAGTTCGAAGCCCGCGTCCGCGCGCTGCTGCGCCGCGGGCAGGCGAACAAGAACCCCCAGCTTCGCAACGGGCCCCTGGTGCTCGACACGGTGGCGCGCCGCGCCACGCTCAACGGCCAGCCGGTCGACCTGACCAGCCGCGAATGGAGCGTGCTCGAGAACCTGATGCTGCGTGCGGGCCAGGTCGTCTCGAAGGAAAACCTCATGCAGGCCCTGTCGAACTGGGACCGCGAACTCTCGATGAACGCGATCGAGGTGTACATGTCCCGGCTGCGCGCCAAGGTCGAGTCCGGAGGCGTTCGCATCCGCACGGTGCGCGGGTTCGGGTACCTGCTCGAGGAGCAGAATGACGCCGGCTGAGCCGGCCGCGCCCACGCCCGGCCCCGCCACCGCCCCGCGGGGCCCGGCCCCCGATCACGGACGCCGCCGCGCGCCCAGCCTGCGGGGCCAGCTCATCGGCTGGCTGGTCGCTCCGCTCGCGCTCCTGCTGCTCGCCGGGCTCGCGATCTCCTACGGGGTGGCGCTGCGCTCGACCACGAACGCCTACGACAGCGAACTGCTCGACCCGGCACTGGCGCTGGCCCAGCACATCGAGGTCGAGGACGGCCGGGTACGCCTGGACCTCTCCCCGGTGGCGCAGGACGTGCTGCGCATCGACAGCTACGACCGCATCTACTTCGCCGTGTCCGGCCCGCGTGGCGAACTGGCCGCTGGCGATCCCGAGATGCCCGCCCCACCGCGCATCGTGCCGCCCGGCCATCGGATGTTCTACGACGGTCGCGTGAACGGCCAGACGGTGCGCATCGCAGCGCTGTTCGTCCCCCAGGCCGAAGGACCGGTCGTGATCCAGGTCGCCGAGACCATGATCAAGCGGAATCGGCTCACGCGCGAAATCCTCCTGGCGGAGATGGTGCCCGACGTGCTGATCGCCGTGGCCGCCCTCCTGCTCGCGTGGTTCGGCATCACGCGCGGGCTCGCGCCGCTCGCCCGCCTGCGCAGCGAACTCGCGCTGCGCTCGGCGAGCGACCTCAGCCCGCTCGCCGCTTCCCAGCCACCCCGCGAGGTCGAGCCGCTGGTGCTCACCCTCAACGGACTGCTGCGCGAATTGCGCGGCGCGATCGAAGCACAGCAGCGCTTCACCGCGAATGCGGCGCACCAGTTGCGTACGCCGCTGGCGGGGCTGCAGACGCATGTCGAGCTCGCGCTGCGCCAGGATGCTCCGCCGGAGATGCAGCACGCCCTGCGCCAGCTTCACGGGGCGACCACACGCCTCACCCACCTCGCGAACCAGCTGCTCGCGCTCGCGCGCGCCGAGCCCGGGGGCCACCGCCCGGACACCCAGCGCACCCTGGACCTGCGCACGCTCGCCCAGGACGCGGCTGGCCTGTGGGTACCCCGGGCCATTGCCCACGACCTCGACCTCGGCTTCGACCTGGAGAGCGCCACCCTGCATGGCGATCCGCGGCTGCTGCGCGACCTGCTCGACATGCTGATCGAGAACGCGATCGACTACACCCCGAGCGGCGGCCACATCACGGTGGTCACCCGCAGCGTTGCCGGCGGCTGCGTGCTGCGCGTCGAGGACGACGGCCCGGGCATCGCGCCCTCGGAACGCGAACGCGTGTTCCAGCGCTTCTATCGGCTGCCCGGTGCGGCCGGCGAGGGCAGTGGCCTCGGCCTCGCGATCGCGCGCGAGATCGTCAACCTGCACGCGGGCCGGATCACGATCGACGAGGGCCCCGGGGGACGGGGCACGACCGTGCAGGTGTGGCTGCCCGCCCGGGTCGACTCCGCAGGCTGAACGGGCGCTCGACCCGGCGCCCCCGTCCCCGGCCACGCGCCCCGGGTCGCCGCCTGGTGGTGCCCGGCTCCTGCCCCCACCGTCACGCCCGTGCCCGCGGCAGCACCGTCCGGGCGGGCGGGCTGCGAGTGGCCTGCGCCGTCCGCACGCATGTGCGCCCCTGCCTCGCGAGGCGGCGGCAGCCGACGCCCGCGGATCAGTGGAACCGGGCGTCGGCGATCACCCCGCATGCGTCACCGGTGATCCGCGCCAGGTGCAGCCGTGTCGCGGGCAGCCGCGCCGACGCGACATAGCACGCGTCCTCGATCCAGCGCCGGGACGAGGCGACGCCGGCACCCTGCGCCGCCGCCGCGCAGCGAACGGCCATCCAGCCGCTGGCCACCGTGCCGGCGAGTTCGAGCAGCGGGGAGGCTGCCGCGAGCGCGCGTTCACGCCCCGACTCCGTGTCGGCCACCCGGAGCAGGTGGTCGGCGGCCCGATCGAGATCGAGCGCGGCCGCCTCGAGCGCGCGCGCGCACCCGCCCGCCCCCGGCCAGCCCATCCCGCCGCAATGCGAGGCCGTTTCGCGGACCTCGCGTACCCAGTCGCCCAGGCCACGACCCTCGTCGCGCTGCACCCGGCGCAGCAGGAAGTCGAGCGCCTGGATGCCGCTGGTGCCTTCGTAGATGGGCGTGATGCGCGCATCGCGCAGCAGCCGTGCGGCACCGGTGTCCTCGACGTAGCCCATGCCGCCATGCACCTGGATGCCCAGCGACGCCAGCCGGACCGCCTGCTCGGTGCACCACGCCTTCACCACCGGCGTGAGCAGCGCAAGCCGCACCACGGCCTGACGGTCGTCCGCCCGATCGAGCAACGCGGCGACCTCGAGCGCCAGCGCCCGCGCCGCCCCGGTGCCGGCACGCAGTTCGAGCAGCATGCGCCGGACGTCGGGATGATCGACCAGCCGCGCGGGCTGCCCGTCGCTGCGTCGCCCCTGCTCGCGCTGCCGGGCATGCGCACGTGCGAGCTGGAATGCGCGCTCGGACAGGGCGACGCCCTCAATTCCCACGGCAAGACGGGCGCGGTTCATCATCGTGAACATGTGTTCCAGCCCGCGACCGCTGTCGCCGACCTGCCAGCCGATCGCGCCACCCGCCTCCCCGAAGACCATCGTGGCGGTCGGACTGCCGTGCAGCCCCAGCTTGCGCTCCAGCGCTACGCAGCGCACGTCGTTGCGATCGCCCACCGCGCCGTCGGCCCGGGGCACCCTCGCCGGCACGAGGTACAGGGTGAGGCCGCGCGTGCCCGGCTGCCCCTCCGGGCCGCGCGCGAGCACCAGATGGACGACGTTGTCGGCGAGGTCGTGCTCGCCCCAGGTGATGAAGACCTTCGTCCCGCGCAGGCGGTGGCGGCCCGGGAAGCCCCGCGGATCGGGGTCCGGATCCGCGAGGGCGACCGTACGCACGTTCGCGAGATCCGACCCCGCGTGCGATTCGGTGAGGTCCATCGCACCGGTCCACTCGCCCGAGACGAGCCGCGGCAGGTAGAGATCGCGCTGCCACGGCGCACCGTGCCGCTCGAGCGTGGCCGCGAGCGCCCCGGTGAGCATCGGCAACAGGCTGAAGGCAAGGCTGCCACCGCACCACAGTTCGTCGACGGCCGCCCCCAGGACCGCAGGCAGGCCGGATCCTCCCCAGCGCTCGGCAGCCACCAGGCCGGGCCAGCCACCCTCGCGAAAACCGGTCCACGCCTCGCGCATCCCGGGCGTGCAGCGCACCCCCTCGGTCGTGAGACGAGCCCCCTCGCGGTCCGCTCGCGCATCGAGCGGCAGCAGCACCTCGCCGGCGTATCGCGAGGCGGCCTCGAGCACCTCGCGCGCGAGACCCGTGTCGGCGGCGGCAGGTCCCCGACCGTCGGGACCGCGTCCGACGACATGGCCGAGGACGAAGGCGATGTCCTCGACCGGCCCCCGCCATGCCAGCGGGTTCACCGCGCGCCCGGACCGACGCGCGGGCGCAAGCCGGCAGCCGGCCGCACGACCGCGGGCTCGCTCAGGCGGACAGCTCGCCGGTCAGTTCGGGCACGGCCTGGAAAAGATCGGCCACGAGTCCGTAGTCGGCCACCTGGAAGATCGGGGCCTCGGCGTCCTTGTTGATCGCCACGATGACCTTGCTGTCCTTCATGCCGGCAAGATGCTGGATCGCGCCCGAGATGCCCACCGCGATGTACAGGTCGGGGGCGACCACCTTCCCGGTCTGGCCGACCTGGTAGTCGTTGGGCACGAACCCGGCATCGACCGCCGCGCGCGAGGCGCCCACGGCCGCGCCAAGCCGATCGGCCAGCGCCTCGAGGATGCGGAAGTTCTCGCCATTGCCCATCCCCCGCCCGCCGGAGACGATGATGCGCGCGGCGGTGAGTTCGGGGCGTTCGGAGCGCGTGAGGTTACGGCCGGTCACGGCGGTCTGCCCGGAGTCGGCCACCGGCGCAAGCGGCTCGATCGCGGCCGCGCCGCCTTCGCCGGCGGCGTCGAACGCGGTCGCGCGCACGGTGATCACCTTGATCGCATCGGCAGAGCGCACGGTCGCGAGCGCGTTGCCGGCGTAGATGGGGCGCACGAAGGTGTCGGCATCGACCACCGCGCTGATGTCGGAGAGTTGCGCGACATCCAGCAGGGCGGCCACCCGCGGCATGAAGTTCTTGCCGAAATTGGTGGCGGGGGCGAGCACGTGGGTGTAGTCGCGGGCGATCGACAGCACCAGCGCGGCGAGGTTCTCGGCGGTCGGGCGAGCGTAGTACGGCGCCTCGGCCGCGAGCACCCGGCTGACCCCGGCAACCCGCGCGAGCGTGGTGCAGATCGCGGCCGTCTCGGCGGCCGCCACCAGCACCGTCACGTCCGCGCCGATGCGACCGGCCGCGGTCACGGTGTTGAGCGTGCTGGGCTTGAGGACTCCGTCCTCGTGTTCGGCAATGACCAGGATACCCATGATCGTGTCCTCAGATGACCTTGGCTTCCGTGCGCAGTCGCGCAACCAGTTCCTTGATGTCGGCGACCTTGGCGCCGGCCTGCCGCTTGGCAGGCTCCTCGACGCGCAGCGTGGACAGCCGGGGGGCGATGTCCACGCCCAGCGCATCGGCGCGAAGGACGTCGAGCGGCTTCTTCTTCGCCTTCATGATGTTGGGCAGCGTCACGTAGCGCGGCTCGTTCAGGCGAAGGTCGGTGGTCATCACCGCCGGCAGCGGCAGCGCGAGGGTCTCGAGGCCGCCATCGACCTCGCGCACCACTTCGGCACGATCGCCCGAGACGGTGAGCTTCGAGGCGAATGTCGCCTGCGGCCAGCCCAGCAAGGCGGCGAGCATCTGGCCCGTCTGGTTGGCGTCGTCGTCGATCGCCTGCTTGCCCAGGATCGCCAGGCCCGGCTGCTCGCGCTCGACCACCGCCCGCAGCAGCTTGGCGACCGCGAGGGGCTGCAGTTCGACGTCCGTCTCGACCAGGATCGCGCGGTCCGCGCCCATGGCGAGCGCGGTGCGCAGCGTCTCCTGGCACTGGGCGGAGCCCAGGGAGACGGCGACGATCTCGCTCGCCACGCCGGCCTCGCGCAGGCGGATCGCCTCCTCGACGCCGATCTCGTCGAACGGATTCATCGACATCTTGACGTTGGCGATGTCCACACCCGAGCCGTCCGACTTCACGCGAACCTTCACGTTGTAGTCGACGACCCGCTTGACCGCGACCAGAACCTTCATCGGGCGCATCCTCGGGCAGCATTGACGGAAGCGCGGATTATACGGCGGCCGCAGCCTCGGCACCGGCCGCAGGCGGTGCGTCGGATACCGCCGTCGCCCGGGGCCGGGGACGCAGCGCGACCTCCACAGGAGAGGACGGGAACGGGGAGAGAGGAGGAGAAGCCATGGGTTCTGTGTTCCCATCGACAGGCAGACACTAGCATTAGCAGGATAGCCAAGCGAACAAACAAACCGTGCGC
>CAIKXV010000028.1 GCA_903831455.1 uncultured Pseudomonadota bacterium
GCCTGGATCTGGTCGACCGGCGCACCCATGCCGACGCTGTAGATCTCGCGGTTGGCCGCCAGCGCGCCGACCACCACCGGGATGTCGTAGGCGCGCCCCTGCCCGTCGACGATGTTCGTGAACAGGAAGGCCTTGCGCTCGGCCTCGGCCATGCCACCGACGAATTGCCAGCGAACCAGCGCGTGCAACTCGGCATCCTTGTCGATGCGGCGGTCGATGCGCAACAGCAGGCCCCTGCGCTCGAGTTCGGCGAGGTGGTCGTGCAGGTCGGGATAGCCGCGTTCGGTCGTCGAAGTATCCATGCGGTGTCGCCTCCGGTTGGCCCGATCTCGTCCGCGCCCGGCCGGAACCGGGGCTCGCGAGCGCGGGATGTCAGTCGATCTTCAGGCCCAGCGATTTCACGATCGGGGTCCAGCGGGCCACTTCGTCGCGGATCAGGCGCGCGACGGATTCGGGCGTCGATTCCACGCCGGGCGTGCCGCCCACCGTCTCGAGGTCCTTCTGGAGCAGTCCCTCGGCCCAGGCCTTCTGGGTGGCCGCGTGCAGCGCCGCCACCACCGGCTGCGGGGTCCCCGAGGGCACGAACACGCCGTGGAAGATGCTGGTGACCATGTTCGGCAGCCCCTGCTCGACCGCCGTGGGCAGGTCGGGCGCCGCCTTGAGCCTGCGTTCGCCGAACACCGCGAGGATGCGCAGTCGCCCGGACCGGTGCTGCGCGAGCGGCTGCGCGCCGAAGATGCCCATGAACATCGGGATGTGGCCGGCGATCAGGTCCTGGACCCCGGGGCCTGCGCCCTTGTAGGGCACGTGCTGCAGTTCGGGGGCGCCGATCTGCTGCTTGAACAGTTCGCCCGCGAGGTGGTTGATGCTGCCCGATCCGGGAGACCCGTAGGACAGCTGCTTCTGGTTGGCGCGAATGAAGGCCACGAGTTCCTTCAGGTTGCGCGCGGGGATGGACGGGTTGACCATCACGCAGGTGGGCGACGAGCTCACCAGCGTCACCGGCACGAAGTCGCGCTGCGGGTCGTAGGACGCCTTCTGCATGGCCGCCGGGTTGATCACGTGCGTGGTCGTCGTGCCCGACAGCAGCGTGTAGCCATCGGGCTTCGCGCGCGCCGCTTCAGTCGCCCCGATGGCCCCGCCCGCGCCGGGCCGGTTGTCGACGACGACCGTGTGCCCGAGGTGAGGCCCGACGCGGTTCGCCCAGGTGCGCCCGACGAAATCGGTCTCGCCGCCCGGGGCGAACGGCACGATCAGGCGAAGCGGCCGCTCGGGCCAGCGCGCCTGGGCCATCGCCTCGCGGGTTCCCGCCCCGACGGCCAGCGCCGGGCTTGCGGCCAGAGCCAGCGTCAGCTGGCGACGACGGGAGTCCTGCATGTGCACCCCTCCTGTTCCACGCCGGGCGGCATGCCCGGCTACCGACCCGCGAGCGCCGCTCCGACTCCGGCGACGCGGGTCACCGATTCCTCGTCGATGCCCGACCCCGCGGATCGACCCGCCGGGACTCGTCCGCGCGATCGCTAGCGCCCGAGGGCGCAGTCCGGTCGCAACCTGAATACGCGGCGCGCGTTCTCCTCGAGCACCGCGCGTCGCACGGCCTCGTCCTTGACCGCGGCGTCGATCGGTCGCAGCGGATGGGGATCGCCGGCGGGAAAAGGCATGTCCGACCCCAGCATCACGCGATCGCTACCCGCCTTGTCGATCAGGTAGGACGTGGAGTCGGCATCGAACACCAGCGCGTCGAAGTACAGCGCCTCGAAGCCCTTGCGCGGGTCGGCGTACTTGTCGCCGTGATGCTCGTAGTGACGCCCCAGACGGCCCAGCACGAACGGCAGGGCGGCACCACCGTGGGAGAGCACCAGCCTGGCGCCGGGGTAGCGCAGCAGGTGACCGGAGAAGAGCAGGCGCGAGACCGCGATCGAAGTGTCGACCACCCGGCCGATCGCATTGATCAGGTCGTAGTCGCCAAGGCGCGGCTCGCCGCAGACGAACATCGGGTGGAGCATGATCGCCGCGTTCAGGCGCGACGCCGCCTCCCAGAACGGATCGAGGTCCGGCGAGTCGAGATTGCCCGACTCGCCCTTGGGAAGGGTGCCGATCATCGCCCCGCCGAAGCCCTGCGCCATCGCCTCCTCGAGCACGGTCGCCGCGTCGCGTCCGTTCTGCAGCGGGACCGTGGCCAGCGGCGTGAATCGCCGCTCGTCGCCGAGGTTCTCCAGCATGCAGGCGTTCACGAAACGACTCCAGGCGAGTCCCTCGGCATCGGGCAGTTCGTAGCCGGTGGCGTCCATCCAGGTGCCCACCAGCTGGTGGTCGATCGCGTTGGCATCCATCCATGCCCGCCGCGCGCCCAGGTCGGACAGCTTCGGCATGATCGGGCGGGACAGGTCCTTGCCGACGAAGCCGATGCGCACGCCCTTGTCGTCGCGCACCAGCTGGACCCCGGGGAAACGATCCCGCTCGGCTTCGAAGCGGTCGAACAGGCGATGCGGGAGGTAGTGGGCGTGGATGTCGATGATCATGTCGGGGCTCGGGGCAGGCGAATGGAAGGAGAGGGCTGCGTCGGCGCTCAGGCCGCGCGCTGGCCGGCATCGCGCGGGGCCTGGATCAGGGACCAGAGCGCGAGGTGCGACATCGGGGTCTGCGCGATGGCCGCGCCCACCGGGGCAAGCGCGTCGTTGATCGCGCAGGCGATACCCGCCGGTCCGCCGAGGTAGCCCGCCTCCCCCGACCCTTTCTGGCCGAAGGTGGTGAGCGGCGACGGCGTGCAGTGATCGACGATGTCGATCGCGGGCACCTCCAGCGAGCTGGGGATCAGGTAGTCCATGAAGGTGCCGGCGAGCAGTTGGCCCTCGTCGGAGAAGGAGAACTTCTCGTAGAGCGCCGCACCGACGCCGTGCGCCACGCCCCCGCAGGTCATGCCGTGCACGATGTCCGGGTTGATCATCACGCCGCAGTCGTGGCCGACCACGTAGCGCTGCAGGTCGGGCTTGCCGGTATCCGGATCGATCTCGACGTAGACCACGTGCACCTCGAACGAATAGCACGGGTACATCTGGACCTGGCCGTCGGCCGTGGGAAGCGTGCCGCCGGTGGGCACCTCCCAGACGAACTGGGCCTGCAGGCCCGGCTCCATGCCGGGGGGCATGCAGTGGTACTTGCGGTGCGCGATCTCCACCAGCTGGTCCCAGGTGAGCAGCCGGTCGGGCTGGCCCGCCACGGAAATGTCGCCGTTGCGATACTCGAGGTCGGAGGCGGCCACGCCGAGGTTGTGCGCGGCGATCGCCATCAGGTTGTCGCGGATGCGTCGCGCAGCCCCGGCCGCCGCCCCGCCGAGCATGATCGCCATCCGGCTGCCCACCGGACTGTTGGACGGCAGCGCATTGAGCGAGTCGGCATGCACGACCCGGATGCCCGAGGGATCGCGTTCGAAGATCTCGCCCAGCACGGTGGACACCAGCGTCTGGTGTCCCTGCCCGGAACTGGACGTCCCCATCACGCCGGTGATCGTGCCGTTGAGATCGACCCGCACCAGGCAGGAGTCCATCCAGGTCGTGGTTTCGTTCTTCGGGTTGAACAGCGGCTCGAAGGACGAGTTGCCCCCGGAGGGCTCGAGGCAGGTCGACACCCCGATCCCGGCCAGCCGACCCGCGCGCCGCGCGGCCTCCCGGCGCTCGAGCAGCGCCGGGTAGTCGGCGGCGGCGAGCGCCTTGTCGAGCACCGCATGGTAGTCGCCGGAGTCGTAGGTGGTGCCGCTGGGGATGCGGTAAGGGAACTCGTCGTGCCGGATCAGGTTACGGCGCCGGAGTTCGACGCGATCCATGCCCAGGAAGCGCGCGACGCGATCCATGGTGCATTCCATCGCGAAGTTCGTCGGCGACTGGCCGAAACCCCGTACCGCCTCCTGCGGCGTCTTGTGCGTCATCACCGAGATCGGCTCGTACTCGACTGCCGGGATCCGGTAAGGACCGCAGATCGCGCTGACCGGCTTGCCCAGTTGCAGCGGCGAACGGCCGGCGTAGGCGCCGACGTCGTCGAGCGCACGGATCTTCCAGGCGCGCACGATGCCGTCACCGTCGAACGCCACCTGCATGTCGAAGATCCGGTCGGGGCCGTGCATGTCCCCGCCCCGCATGTTCTCGAGGCGATCCTCGAGGAAGCGCACCGGGCGACCCAGCCTGCGGGCGAGCCAGCACACCAGCAGCGTGTGCTTGATGCCGCGCTTGACGCCGTAGCTGCCGCCGACGTCGACGTCGAAGTGCACGCGCATCGCGTTCGCCGGCATGCGCAGCGCACGGGCGAGCTGCTCGGGGAACTTGGGCATCTGGATCGATGCCCAGACATCCATGATCTCGTTGCCGGCATCCCATTGCGCGAGCGCGACGAAGGTCTCGATCGGAACCGTGGCGCTGCGCCCCCAGCGCGCACGGAACGACAACCGATGCTGGGCCCTGGCGAAGGCCTCGTCCACCTCGCCCCAGACGAACCGACGGTGGAAAAGCACGTTGCCGCCGTGGTCCGGGTGGACCTGCACGGCATCGGGACGGATCGCCTCCTCGGGGTCGACCACGCAGGGCAGCGATTCGTAGTCGACCTCGACCAGTTCGGCTGCGTCCTCGGCCTGGGCCCGCGTCTCGGCCACCACCGCGACCACCCATTCCCCGGCGTAGCGCACCACGTCCCGCGCGAGCGGATAGCGCTTGACCTTCGGCGCATCGACGCCGATGTAGAGCGAGTCGATCTGCGAGCACAGTTCCTCGCCGGTCAGCACGTAGTGAACGCCGGGCGCGGCACGAGCGGCCTGCGCATCGATGGAACGGATGCGGGCGGAGGGGTACGGACTTGCGACGATCGCGACATGCAGCATGCCGTGCAGTTGCACGTCCGCCGCGTACCGCCCGCGTCCGGTCACGAAGCGGGGGTCTTCCTTGGTTCGGCGCTTGGCCCCGATGTAGCGAAATCCGTAGGGAGAGGTCTTCTCGGCCATGGGCATCGTCCGCAGGGCAGGTCAGTTCGCGGCACCGCTGCGCCGACTCGCCGCCAGCAGCACCGCGTCGACGATCTGCTGGTAGCCGGTGCAGCGGCACAGGTTGCCGCTGATCGCCTCGCGTACCTGCTGCGCGGTGGGCGAGGGGTTCTTGTCGAGCAGCGCATGGCTGGCCACCAGCATGCCCGGGGTGCAGTAGCCGCACTGCAGTCCGTGCGCTTCGCAGAAACTGTCCTGGAGCACGCTCATGCGCCCCTCGGCGGCACACAGCCCCTCGACCGTGGTGACCGCGTGCCCGTCCGCCTGCACGGCGAACATGAGGCAGGAGCGCACCGGGTCGCCATCGAGCAGCACCGAGCAGGCTCCGCAGATGCCGTGCTCGCAGCCCACGTGGGTCCCGGTCAGGCGCAGCGTCTCGCGCAGGAAGTCCACCAGCGACAGGCGCACCGGCACCTCCCGCTCGTGCTCGGTGCCGTTCACGGTGACCGTGATGCGGCGGGTCGGTTCGTTCATCGCCTCTCGCCTCCGGGTTCGTCCGTGCGTCAGGCGCGGAGCGCGCGGTCGCGCGCCGCGCGCAACACGCGCGCGCACAGCACGCGCGCGAGATGCAGCCGGTATTCCACGCTTGCGTGCACGTCGCCCGTGGGATCGAGGTGCCCTCCCACGGCCGCCGCTGCCGCCTCGATGTCGGACTCATCGAGCCGCGTGCCTGCCAGCGCCGATGCCACCGGTTCGACCGCGATCGGCGTGCCCGATGCCCCCCCCACGCCCAGTACGGCGCGCAGGCAGCGCCCCTGCTCGTCCAGGGCGACCTGCGCACACGCGGCGACGATCGCGTAATCGCCGTGGCGGATGCTGACTTCCTCGAATGCACTGCCGATCCGGCCGCCGGTCCATACCGGCCAGCGGATCTCGGCGAGACACTCGTCGGGCTCCACTGCGGTGACGAACGGCGCATCGAAGAACTGCGCGGCCGCCACCACGCGAGAGCCGGCACGTCGACGCAGCACCAGGCCCGCGTCGAGAACCCGGGCGACCAGCGGCAGTTCGGCCGACGGATCCGCGTGCACGAGGCTGCCGCCCACCGTGCCGCGATTCTTGGTCTGGACGTGGCCCACCCAGCGCAGTCCCTGCGCGATCAGCGGCACGCCGGCGGCGAGTCCGGCATGCCGCTCGGCATCCACCTGGCGCAGGCCGGCCCCCGTCACCCAGCAGCCCGACGCCTCGCCGGTGCCGGGCGCGCACCCCTTGAGGGCCGCGATCTCGTTGACGTTGACCAGCCAGGATGGGCGGGCGAGCCGCATCGCCATCATCGGCACGAGGCTCTGCCCACCGGCCAGCACCTTGGCCTCGGGGCCATGCTGCGCGAGCAGTTCGACGGCCTCGTCGAGGCTGCCCGCCAGCGCGTACTCGAACACCGCGGATTTCATCTGAGCACTGTCTCCCGGCGCAGCCGTCGCGAATCGGAGGAATGCACGCCAAGGCCGCGAAAACGCGCGCCGGCATCAGGGACCCTGCGCACCGTGCGACCGCGGCCGCGGCGCCGCCTCGGCGCCCTCCCCGCGACCGGACGCCCCGCGCCTCAGGCCTTGACGCGGTTGCGGTACTCGTGGGTGCGGGTATCGATCTCGATGCGATCGCCGGTGTCGCAGAACAGCGGAACCGGGATCTCGAAACCCGTCTTGAGGCGGGCGGGCTTGAGGACCTTGCCCGAAGTGTCGCCGCGCACCGCGGGCTCGGTGTACTCGATCTCGCGCACGAGCGTCTGCGGGATCTCGACCGAAATCGGGCGCTCGTTGTAGATCACCACCTCGGCGGGCATGCCCTCCTCGAGGTAGTGCAGGGCGTCACCCATGTTGTCGCCGTCGATCTCGTACTGGTTGAACTCGGCATCCATGAACACGTAGGACGGATCGGCGAAGTAGGAGTAGGTGACCTCCTTGCGCTCGAGCGCGACCATGTCGAACTTCTCGTCGGCACGGTACACCGTCTCGGTGCCGGTACCGCTGAGCAGGTTCTTGAGTTTCATCTTGACGACGGACGCATTGCGGCCGGATTTCGAGAATTCGGCTTTCTGCACGACCATCGGGTCCTTGCCGACCATGATCACGTTTCCGGGTCGGACTTCCTGGGCGGTCTTCATGAGTTCACCATCGGGCGGAGTCTGCGGCGGGGCCTTGGCACGCGCGGACACGCTGCGGCGTCGACCGACGCACAGCAGCCTGCGTACAGGCAGGAAAGCCCGTCATTGTAGCTTCCCGAGGCAGAAGCTGGCCAGCCGCGAGGCAAGGTCCGGCCCGGCGGCAAGGCCGTCCGCCCACGCCCGGGCATGGGCCCGGAGCACGGCCGACGCGTCGAGATAGTCCGTCCAGCCGGCGTCGGGCAGGGGTTCCGGCCCCAGCCACGGGGCTTGCAGCTGCCGCAACGCCCGGGCTGCCGCGACCGGCGCCCCGGCAAGATAGGCGTCGAGGAACGCCTCGCCTTTCACGCGATCGGCGCCGTCGGGCTGGGGATAGGGCCGCCAGAGCAGGGGACGGCCGGCCCACTGCGCCCGCACGAACGAATCCTCTCCCCGGACGATGTTCAGGTCGCAACTCCAGAGCAGCCGGTCGTACTCGTCCTGCGGCAGGAAGGGCAGCGCGGTCACCGTCAGGCCGCCACGCTCCAACCCCGGCTCGCCGGGCGCGGGCAACGCCGTGCCCGCCCACCCGGCCACCTCGCCCGCCACCGGCCCCGGCGGGACCAGCAGTTCGGTCGGGACGGGGCTGCGCGACATCGCGGCGAGCAGCGGTGCCAGCGCCGGCTGCCCGGGGTACGTGAACAGCGAGACGCGATGTGCGCCCGGCCGCGGCCGGGCAACCCCCACCGAAGCGAGGAAGGCGTCGGGCTGCCCGGGCGCCGCGAGGAAGGCCTCGCGCCGGGCGAGTAGCCCACGCTCGCGCAGCAGGCCCCCGGTGCCCGGGGTGAAGCCCGGAAAGAAGAACCAGCGCGGGATCGTGCGCAGCGGCGGCGGCGAGGGCATCGCGTGCAGGCGCTCGGCGAACGGCTCGGCGGTGAGGTACTCGAGCACGATCCACAACCCGCGCGGCTGGCGGCCCTCCATCGCCTGCTGCCGCGCCTCGTCGACGCCGCCTCCGAACGCATCGATCGTCACCGCGGGGGCACCGTCGTCGGGCGCCTGTGCCGAGTCCACGACCTCCACCCCGTCCAGCCACTGGCGCGGCCCGGCCATGCACAGGTCGGGGCGCAACGCCGCCAGCACCCGAGGCCGATCGATGACGAGGCGCACGGGCAGGCCGTGCTCGCGCGCAAGCGCGCGGGCGAGGCGGAAGCACACCGCCGCGTCGCCGTAGTTGTCGACGACGCGGCACAGGATGTCCCAGCGGGGAACGGCGGCGGTGGACCGGAAAACCATGGACGGGATGTGCACGGGCGTGTTCGGTGACAGGGACGGCCACCGCCCGGCATCCTCGCACGGTCGCCGCGCTGCGCGCAGGGGATGCACCCCTGGCGGCCTCACTGCAGGGGCCCGGGCGAGGCCAGCGCCGCGGGCAGCCCCCCGAAACGGCGCGACGAGCGCCCCGACCATCCGATGACCGAACTGCCGCTGTTTCCACTGATCGTGATGGGCCTGCTCGCCGCGGCGGGCCTCTTCGGGCTGGCCTCCGCACGCAGTGCCCGCAGGCGAGAGGTTGCCCTCGCGGCCCACGCCGGCATGATCGACCCGCAGCGGCTCGCCGGCCTGCACGACCACCTGCTGCGCACCGCGGTCGAACTCTACGGGGAGCGCGAACTCGCGCGGGGACGAGCCCGCATCGAGTGCGCGGTCGCCCTGCGCGATCGCCTCGATGCGCTCGCCGGCCGCCCGCATGGCGCACTGAATCGCTCGCGCGTGCGCGCCCGCCTGCTGCCCGGCGCACACCGGTTGCGAGGCTGGCCCCCGCCGCGCCGGGTACGGGAGTACCTCGACGAGCACTGCCTCGCCGGCGACGGGCCGGTGGCCTCGGACATGGAACCCGACGCGCGGCGCATGCTGGAGGCGGCCAGCGCGGACAGCGCCTGAAGCCTGCCCCCCCGCCACCCGCGACCGCGCCGCGCGCTCGGCAGCCCTCCCTGGTCAGTCGCCTCCCGGTCCGTCGGGGCGGGGCCGCAAGGCCCGCGCGGCCCCGTCCCGCTCGTGCACGAACGCGAGCGAGGGCCAGTCCAACCCGCTGTCGCGCCGGACGATCTCGAGGTCGCCAGCCGCCTCGTCGCTCTCGCCCAGCGTCAGCGCCAGTCCGCTCGGACCCGCCTCGCGCGGCTCGCAGCGCAGCCCGTAGCGCCGGGCGAGCGCGTGGGCATCGAGCAGCGGCTCGCCGTCGCCGGAGGCGGGCTCGACCAGACGCACCCCGCCCTCCCAGACCGCCTCCATCCCGGAGACCGGCGCGTTCGCGCACCCGTAGGGCAGCACGCCGTGCTGCCGCACGAACACCTCGATCGCGGCGGCCGCGACCGCCTCGACGGCGCCCGAGGAGAGCGTGGGCAAGGCCAGCAGCGACCAGCGCACCGGCGCCTGCGCGTCCGCGAGCACCGCGGCGAACAGGGCGTTGTCGATGCCCGCGGCGGCGGCCCGCCGGGCGGTGCGCGCGCCATCGAGGCGGCGCACCGTATCGCGCAGGTCGGCACTTGCCCCCAGCGCGAGGATGCGCGAGCGCCCCCTCGGGTACCCGATGCGGAACGGGCCGGCCGCGAACCAGACGCCGGCGCAGGGTGGCACCCTGCGCCCCGCCTCGGCGCGGGTCTGCCAGTGGAGCCGGATCTCGAGATCCATCGATCGGCCGGCGCGGCTAGTCGCGCACGATCTCGACGCGCAGCTGCTGCGACACCGTCGCCCGTCTCGTCTGCAGGAAGATGGCCTGGTGCCGACCGAACGGGGCGGTGAACCTCGGCTCGCCGACCACCACCGTGTAGTGGGTCTGGTCGAGCATGGACTGGCGCAGGTTGCGGATCAGGGCATCCTCCGCGCGCGGCGAACGCAGGGAGACGACGAACAGCTCGCCCGTCTCGGGGCGCACCCGTACCGGCGGGTTCAGCGCGTCGGGGCCCGGCTTCGCATAGGGCATGAAGGCCGCGAGGAATTCGAGCACCGAATCGGCTTCGCCGGTGACCGCGCGCCCGACTCGAACGTCGGTGATGCGGCCTATCCACGCCACGGTCGGCTGCATCGTCGCCTTGGCGAGCATGGTAGCCACGGTCTCGCGCGGGGTCCACGCCCATTCGATGCCGCCGATGCCGTCGATGATGTTCGACGGATTCACCGCGCCGGCCGGCGCAGCCTTCACCTGCGCGCCGGCGGCCATCGGCAGCAGTACGCCAGCGGCGAGCGCGCCCAGCGCGCAGCGACGCGAAACGGGCGCACCCTGCGGCGAAGGCGGAAAGGAGACCATCGGTCGTCGAGCAATCATGGGTGGATGGCGTCCGGCGAGACGGGAAGGGTCGAGGTACCCGGCGTGGCGGGCACGCCCGCGAGGGCGAACAGCAGGTGCGATCCGTAGACGTACCAGAGGAACACGTGCCCGGCCGTCGGGAACGCGGTGCCCTGCAAGGCCTGGTTGATGAGGGGGACGGCGACCGACTGCAGCAGTCCGATCACGCCCAGCAGCGCCGCGAACACGCGCGCGAGGCCGCAGAGGTCGCGCCGCAGCAGGTAGAGCGCGAGCAGCCCCACCTCGACGAGGATCAGGAACGCCGCGCCCAGCGGCACCCGGTTCGCGCGCAGGATGTTGGGGTCGGTCTCCGAAAGTCCGGAGACCACGAGCCACCCGTACCACGCGAGCACCGCGACCGCGGACAACAGGAAGTTGATGCTGATCAGCCGTCGCATCGCGATGCCTCGGGTGCGCAGTAGCGGGGCGGCGTCGCATGGAGACGGTGCCACCGTTCGAGCCGGATTGTACCGGACACCCGGCCGCCGAATGCCCGGGGCGGTTCGGTCGGCGCGTAGGCCTGCACCCCGCCCGCGCCAGCGCGCGACCCGCCCGGGGTCGGGTCGCGCCGGACCGGCGCCGCCCGCGGCGGCCCCCGTTCAACGTCGCCGGGTGCCGATCACGATCAATCCGGTGCCCCGACCCCGGGGGCCGACCTCAGCGGCCCCCCGCAGGCGCGGGGCGGCGCGACACGCCCGCGGGCTGCGCGCCGGACACCGCGGGACGGTCGCCGTGCGCCACCGCCGCGCCCGCTCTGCTACCCTGCCGGTTCCGTCCCCGATCCTGCCCGCGCCCGCTCCTCCCGTGACCGCCCTGCTCGAACTCGTCCGGGTCGGAAAGCGCGTGGGTCACTCCCGACCGCGCCGCCTGTTCACCGCCATCGATCTGCGGGTGGACGCCGGCTCGCTGCTGGCGATCGTGGGGGAGTCGGGTTGCGGCAAGTCGACCCTGCTCAACCTGATGGCCGGGCTGGACCGTCCGGACGAAGGTCAGGTGGTGTTCGGCGGCGAGGACCTCGCCGGGCTCGGCGAAGCGCAGGCGGCCCGCCTGCGCCGCGAGCGGATCGGCTTCGTGTTCCAGGCCTTCCACCTGCTGCCCCACCTCACGCTGCGGCAGAACGTGGCGCTGCCCCTGCGGCTCGCCGGCAGCCCGTCGCGCGCTGCCCTGGCCCGCGCCGACGAGAGCCTGGCCGAGGTCGGTCTCCCCGGGCGCGGCGACGAGGCGGTGGCCGTGCTGTCGGGCGGCGAATCGCAGCGGGTGGCGCTCGCGCGCGCGCTGGTGCATCGACCCGCGCTGGTGCTGGCGGACGAACCCACGGGCAACCTCGACCCGGAATCGGCCGCCGGTGTACTGGCCCTCCTGCGCGAACGGACGCGCGAGCACGGTGTCGCATGCGTGATGGTCACGCATTCGACCACCGCCGCGGCGATCGCCGACCGCGCGTTCAGGCTGGGACACGACGGGCTGACCGAGGTCGCGGCCACATGAGCGCACGCGGCGCCCGCTCGCCCCGCGTCGGTGCCGACCCGCTGGCCGCATTCATCCTGTCCGGCCTTCGCGCCGCCCCGGGACGCGCGCTGGCGGTCGTGCTGGCCATCGCGATCGGCGTGGGCATGGGGCTCGGCATCTACCTGATCAACCGGACAGCGCTCGACGAGTTCAGCGGTGCCGTGCAGTTCCTGATCGGCGAGGCCGACTACGAACTGCACGCGGGCCGCGACGGCTTCGACGAGTCGGCCTGGGCTCGCGTCGCGCGCCTGCCGGAGGTCGCCGCCGCCGCCCCGGTGGTCGACGTGACCGCGCGGGTGGAGCGCAAGGCGCGCCCCGCAGGGGCGGCGGACGCTTCGCAGGGCGAGGCCTATCCCGAGCGTCGGATGCTGCGCGTGCTCGGAATCGACCTGTTCCGGCTCGCGCGACTGAACACGCGACTGATCCCGATGGCCGGATCGGCATCGGGCGCGGCGGAACCCTCGCGCGACTCCCTTGCCGACCTGCTGGGCGCGGATACGGTCTTCCTGTCGGCAGCCGCGCTGGTCGAGCTCGACGCGCAGGTGGGCGATCGACTCGGCCTGCGCGTCGGCGATTCGCTGCGCTGGCTGCGGATCGCCGGCACGCTGCCCGGTGTCCCGGCGGGCCAGCGCCTGGCGGTGATGGACATCGCCGCGGCCCAGTGGCAATTCGACCGGCTGGGCGTCCTGCACCGGATCGACGTCAAGCTCGCGCAGGGCGTCGATGACGCCCGTGCGCGACGCGCCATCGCCGCGGTGGTGCCTGCCGGCGTGGACATCGCCACCGCGCAGGACGCCGAGCGGCGCACGTCCAACCTCTCGGTCGCGTATCGGGTCAACCTGAACGTGCTCGCGCTGGTCGCGCTGTTCACCGGCGGCTTCCTCGTCTACTCGACGCAGTCCCTGTCGGTGCATCGCCGGCGCTCGCAACTCGCGCTGCTGCGCACCCTGGGAGCCACGCGGGCGATGACCGTGTCGCTGCTGCTCGCCGAGGCGGGCGTGCTCGGCGTGGCCGGCAGCCTGCTCGGAGCGATGCTCGGCGTGGCCGCCGCCGCCGCGGCCATTGCGCGCTTCGGCGGCGACCTTGGCGGGGGGTTCTTCCCCGGCATCGCGCCGGAACTGTCGGTCGATCCTGCCGGTCTCGTCCTGTTCTGCCTGCTCGGCGTGGCCGCCGCGCTCGCAGGCGCCCTGCTCCCGGTCCTCGCGGCCGCGCGAGTACCGCTGGCCGGCGCACTGCGTGCACAACCGCAGGATGTTGCCGAGCGTGCGATCCGCCCCCGCCTGGTTCCCGGCCTCGCGCTGCTGGCAACCGCCGGCCTGCTCTGCCTGCTGCCGGCGCGCGACGGCCTGCCGCTGGCCGGATACGCCTCGGTCCTGCTGCTGCTGCTCGGCGGGGTCGCGCTCACGCCTGCCATCGGCCGGGCGGTGTTCATCCGGCTCGACCGCATCGGCGACAGGCTCGACGCTCCGGCCTGGATGGGCCTGGCGGTGGCCCGGGCCAGCGCATCCAGCGGCATGACCCGGCTCGCGCTCGCCAGCGTGGTGGCCAGCTTCGCGGTCATGGTCGCCATGGGCATCATGGTGTCGAGCTTCCGCGATTCGGTCGATCGCTGGCTGGTGACCGTACTGCCCGCCGACCTCTACCTGCGAACCGCCGCGGGCAGCGATACCGGATGGCTGACGAGCGACGAACTCGAGGCGTTGCGTTCCACGCCGGGCATCGCTCGCGTCGAACCCCTGGCGGTGGGCACGCTACCCCTCGATGCGCGCCGTCCGGCCGTCGCGCTGGTCGCGCGTCCGATCGACGCGACCGATCCCGGTGCCCGCCTGCCGCTCATCGGGCAGGCACGCCCCGCCCCTCCCGGGCTGCTGCCGGTCTATCCGTCGGAGCCCATGGCGCGCATCTACCGGATGGAGGTCGGGGAGCGGCGGACGCTCGCGCTCGGAGGCCAGTCGGTCGAGGTATTCGTGGCTGCGATCTGGCGCGACTACGCGCGCCACTACGGCGCACTGGCGATCGACCTCGAGGACTACCGGCGGCTCGTGCCCGGCGTACGGGTGAGCGACGCCGCGCTGTGGCTCGCGCCCGGGGCGTCCGCGAGCGGCGTGGTCGAACGGCTGTCGCGGGATCTGCCGGGGTTCTCGCGGATCGAAGTGACCGAGCCGGGCATCATCCGCGAGCAGAGCCTGCGCATCTTCGATCGCAGCTTCGCGATCACCTACCTGCTGGAGGCGGTGGCCGTGATCATCGGACTCCTGGGCGTGGCCGCGACCTTCAGCGCCGAGGCGCTCGCGCGCCGGCGCGAGTTCGGCGTGCAGCGGGCGCTCGGGATGACCCGCGGGGCCATCGCCTCCCAGCTGGCGCTCGAAGGCGTGCTGTTCGCCGCGGTCGGGGCCGCCGTCGGCGGCGCGGTGGGCGGGGCGATCAGCCTGCTGCTGGTGGAAGTCATCAATCCCCAATCCTTCCACTGGAGCATGGACCTGGCGGTGCCGTGGGCGTTGCTTGTCTCGCTGGCTGGCGCCCTGGTCGTGCTCTCCGCGGGGACAGCCGTGCTCGCCGGCCGCGCGGCGATCGCGCCGGGGACCGTGGGTGCCTTGCGGGAGGACTGGTGAGGCCGCCCCCCGTATCCCTGGCCGCGGCCCTGGCCGCACGTCGCCGGCTGCTGGGCGCACTGGGCATCGCGTGCCTGCCGGGCTCGCCGGTGGCCTCGGCCGCCGCGCCGGGTACCCGGCGCCCGCGCTATCGGGCGATCGAGCGCGGCACGCCGTTGCGCTTTCCCCGGGACCACGGCGCCCATCCGGACTACCGGACCGAATGGTGGTACGCGACCGGCTGGCTGGGCGATTCGGCGGGCGAACTCGGCTTCCAGATCACGTTCTTCCGCATCCGCCCGGCGACCGATCCGGACAACCCCAGCCGGTTCGCGCCGCAGCAGATCATCCTCGCCCACGCCGCCATCAGCGACCCGGCCGAGCGGCGCCTCGTGCATGCAGAGCGTGTCGCCCGGGCCGGCTTCGGCCTCGTCCAGGCCCGCGAGGCGGATACCGATGTCGAACTGCAGGACTGGCGGCTCGCACGCGAGGCGATCGGCCTCCCGGGCGGCCGCTACCGGGCCCGCATCGACGCCGGCCGACTGCGCCTCGCCCTCGACCTGGAGGCGACCCAGCCACTGCTGCTGCACGGGGACGCCGGCTACAGCCAGAAGGGGCCGCTCCCGCGCCAGGCAAGCCACTACTACACCCAGCCGCACCTGCGCGTGGGCGGGCGTATCGCGCACGCGGGCCGCGAGCGCACGGTGAAGGGGCATGCCTGGCTCGACCACGAGTGGTCGAGCGAGATCCTGGCCCCGGGCGCCACCGGGTGGGACTGGACCGGCATCAACCTCGACGACGGGGGCGCCCTCATGGCCTTCCGCATCCGCGGCGACGACGGCAGCGTCGTCTGGGCCGGGGGCACGTTGCGCGATCGCCTCGGCCACACCCGGGCCTTCGGGCCGGACTCCGTGCGCATGACCCCGGCGCGGCACTGGCGTTCCGCCCGCACCGGTGCCCGGTATCCGGTCGCGATGCAGGTTCGGGTGGGCGCGACCGAGATCGCGCTCGAGCCGCTGTTCGACGACCAGGAACTGGACGCACGCGGCGCGACCGGGATCGTGTACTGGGAAGGCGCCGTGCGCGCCATCGGTCCGTCAGGCCCGGTCGGGCGGGGCTACCTGGAACTGACCGGCTACGCGGGCAGGCTCGTGCTGTGATCACGCGAGCGAGCCGCGCTATAGTCCGTGGTCTCGTACCCTCGACCGTCCCATGAACGATCCCCAGTTGCTCGATCCCCGACTCGCCCTGCCCACGGGCGCGATCGGCTCGCCGATCGATCGGCTGGAGGACGATCGCCTGCTGCGCGGAGCCGGTCGGTTCGTCGACGACCTGCACGCCCCCGACCTGCTGCACGCCGTCGTGCTGCGCAGCGCCGTCGCGCACGGACGACTGCGGCGCATCGAGGCCGCCGCGGCGCGCTCGATGCCCGGGGTCGTGGCGGTGATCACGGCCGACGAGGTACGCAGCCACTGCGCGCGGGTGCCGGTGATCCCGATGCGACTGGACGCCCTGCCGCAGCTCGAACCGTTCGTGCAGCCGGTCATCGCCCACGACCGCGTGCGCTACGTCGGCGAGCCGCTCGCACTCATCGTCGCCCATTCCCACGCGCAGGCCGAGGACGCCCTGGAGGCGATCGACGTCGACATCGATCCGCTGCCCGCCGTGGTCGCCGGTGGACTCGACGTCGATCCGAACGCACCGGCGCTGCACGACCAGTCCCCTGACAACCGGGCGGTCGAACTCCAGGCGCTGCGCGGCGACGCCGACGCGGTGTTCGCCAGCGCCCCCTACGTGCGACGCGAACGCTTCCGCGTGCAGCGGCACACCGCGGTCCCGATGGAAACCCGCGGCCTGCTGGCCGTGCCCGATCCGGACCACGGACGCCTCCAGGTCTACGGCGCGGCGAAGGTGCCGTTCGCGAACCGGCGCATCCTGGCGGCCCAGCTCGGACTCGAGGAAACCTCGATCGACCTGCTCGAAGGCGACACCGGCGGCGCGTTCGGGGTACGCGGGGAGTTCTATCCCGAGGACTTCCTGGTGCCGTTCGCGGCACTGCACTGCCGCCGTCCGGTGAAGTGGATCGAGGATCGGCGCGAACACCTGATTGCCAGCAACCATGCGCGCGACGTGGAGGCCGAACTCGAACTCGCCTGCACGCGCGAGGGCCGGATCCTGGCGCTGCGCGGACGGCTGTCCACCGACGCGGGCGCCTACATGCGCACCAACGGCATCGCGGGCTCGCGCAACGTGATCCAGCTCTCGCCCGGCCCCTACCGGATCGAGCATGTCGACATGCGCAACACGATCCGCTTCACCAGCAAGACTCCGGTGGGCACCTACCGCGGTCCGGGTCGATTCGAGACCGACTTCTTCCGCGAGCGGATGTTCGACATCGTCGCCGGCGACCTCGGCCTCGATCGCGTCGAGTTCCGGCGCCGCAACCTCCTCACGCGCGACGAGATGCCGTGGACGCTGCCGATGCTCGAGCCCTACCACGCGGGCACGGTCACCGACAGCGGCGACTACCACGAAGCCTTCGACCTCTGCCTTCGCGAGTTCGACTGGGCGGGGCGCAGCGCGCTCGCAGGCCGCGAGGTCGACGGGCGCTGGCATGGCATCGCGGTGGGCAGCTACATCGAGGGCGGAGCCTCCGGCCCGCGCGAGGGCGCGCGCCTGGTACTGGAGGACGACGGCCGCGTCAGCGTCTACACCGGCGCATCCTCGGTCGGCCAGGGACTGGAGACCGTGCTCGCGCAGATCGCGGCCGACGCGCTCGGCCTGCCGGTCAGCGCGATCCGCGGCGTCTTCCACGGCTCGACCACCGGCGTGCACGAAGGATTCGGCGCCTACAGTTCGCGCAGCACCGTGATGGGTGGCTCGGCCGTCCTCGTCGTGGCCCGCGAGCTCGAGCAGGCCATCCTCGCCGCGGCCGCGAGCGAACTGGGCTGTGGCCCGGGCGAGGTGTCGCGAGTGGCGGGCGACCGGGTGACCGACGGCCGCGGGCGTTTCATGACGCTGGCCGAGCTGGCTCGGGCGCGCGCGGCACATGGCGGCATCAGCGCGCAGGGCAGCTACGCCGGCAACAAGCGCACCTACAGCAACGGGACGCATGCGGCGCATGTCGCGGTCGATGCCCGTACCGGGCACGTGGAACTGCTGCGCTACGTCGCGGTGGAGGACGTGGGGCGGATCATCAATCCCCGAACGCTCCACGGCCAGACGCTGGGGGCGATCGTGCAGGGACTGGGGGGCGTCTTCCTCGAACACCTCGCCTACGACACCGAGGGGCAGCTGCTCACCGGCAGTCTCGCCGACTACCTGCCGCCGACCGCCGACGGCTTCCCGGCCATCGAGGTGCACGCCCTGGGCAACCATCCCTCGCCGCACAACCCGCTGGGCGCGAAAGGCGCCGGCGAGGGGGGCATCATCCCCGTCGGCGGCGTGATCGCCAATGCGGTGGCCAGCGCACTGTCGGCCTTCGGCGTGCAGCCCACGGCGCTGCCGCTGTCGCCGTCGCGACTGTGGACGCTGATCGACCAGTCGCGGCGGGACGCGGCCACCGCGCCCGCGCAGCATCCGCGCTGACCGCTCGCGCGTCGGCGGGACGATAGTCCAGACACGCGCCGCGCTCGCGGCGCCCACCCTACCCGGCAGCCGGGACCGCAACACGAGGAGCAGATCATGAGTTCGACCGACCGCGGCGTTCCGATCACCCTGGCCTGCGCGCTGTACGACCGCATGCAGGCCCTGTACACCGGCGAGGTGAAGCCCGAGGGCATCGACCTCACGTTCCGCGTCGAGGATTTCCCGCGCAAGCTGTTCGACCATGCGATGGCCGAGCAGAGTTTCGACGTCTGCGAGATGTCCTCTTCGGACTACATCACCCGCTACGTCGGCGGTGACTGTCCGTTCGTGGCGCTCCCGGTCTTCCCGTCGAAGATGTTCCGGCACGGGATGATCGCGATCAACGCGAACGCGGGCATCCGCAGCCCGAAGGACCTCGAAGGCAAGCGCGTGGGCGTGATGCGCCACACGATGACCGCCGCGGTCTGGATCCGCGGCCATCTGCAGAACGACTACGGCGTGGACGTGAAGTCGATCCAGTGGATCGAGGGCTCGGTCAACAGCGTCGGGATGCACGGGGTGCCCACGGTCCATCCGCCGGGCTGGAACATCGTCGAGAACGACACCGGTCGCTCGCTGTCGCAACTGATCGACGCCGGCGAGATCGACGCGACGATCGGCACCCACCTGCCGCATTCGATGAAGACCAACCCGGACGTGCGACGGCTGTTCCCCGACTTCCAGCGCGTCGAGCGGGACTATTACAAGCGCACCGGCATCTTCCCGGTGATGCACCTGATCGCCATCCGGCGCGACGTCTACGAGCGGAACCCGTTCATCGCGAAGAGCCTGTACCAGGCATTCGAGGCCTCCAAGCGCGCCGCGCTCACCCGCATGCGCAACTACTCGGCCCTGCGCTACATGCTGCCGTGGCTGCCCGCGGAACTCGACGAGATCGAGAAGGTGTTCGGCGACGATCCCTGGACCTACGGCGTCGAGGCGAACCGCGCCACCTACGCGACGTTCATCCGCTTCCTGCAGCAGCAGGACCTGCTCGACGGCAACCCCACGGTGGACGAACTGTTCGTGCCCGTGGACTGATCGCCGACCGGCGGGCGTCGCGCCGATCGACGTCGGCGGGGTGGCACCAGGCCGCCCCGCCCCGCGTCGTCAGATCTTGGTGAGGTCCTGGACCGAGGCGGCGAAGAGTTCCTCGGGGGCGACCTTGCGGGCCGACAGGCCCTGCTCGTGGTGGTAGCGGGTGAACGTCTCGAGCACGTGGCGGTTCTCCTCGAGCCCGTAGCTCCAGTAGTCCTCGCCCATGAGTTCCTTCGCCTTGTGGAACTCGGACACGCCCCACGGCAGGCTCACGAACAGGTGCCCGATCTGGCCGAGTTCGTAGAGCGAGTGGCGGCGGGCCTCCAGGAAGGCCTTGAACAGGCTCACCGGCAGCCAGGGATGCTGCTCGGCCAGTTCGCGACGGATCCCGATGATGTGCATCGTCGGGAAGATGCGGGTACGCCGGAAGTAGTCCTCCTCGACCGCGCGGTAGTCGGGGAACAGGCGGGCCACGTTGGGCGCACCGCGCTCGAAACACGACGGCGCGCGGGCGCTGATCACCCCGTCGAGTTCGCCCGCCTCGAGCATGCCCGAGAGCGTCTTGCCATCGGCCACCTGCTGCAGATCGATGTCCGACGGCAGCCGGATGGGGGCTCGCTCGAGGCGGCCGGGCTCCTCGACGCCGCCGCGGCGCCAGTGCACGCTCGAGGGCGCGAGCCCGAAGTCATCCTGGAGGATGCCGCGGATCCACACGTTGGCCGTGATCTGGTACTCGGGCAGGCCGATGGTCTTGCCCGCGAGGTCCTTCGGGCGGGCGATGCCGCGGTCGGTGCGGATGTAGATGCCGGAATGGCGGAACAGCCGCGAGACGAAGGCGGGGATGCCGACGTAGCGCGCCTCGCCGCGCGAAGTCATCATGGTGTGGCTGGAGATCGACAGTTCGGAGACGTCGAACTCCTGGAACGAGAACGCGCGATGGAACGCCTCCTCGGGCTCGATGTTGACCGGGATCACCTCGCAGCCTTCGACCTGCACCCTCCCGTCGAACAGCGCCCGCGTGCGATCGTAGTCGCAGCACCCCATGCTGATCTTCAGCTTCGCCACCTGCTTCTCCCCGTGCACCGATGAAACCCGCGGCGCCGCCCGTCGGCACGTTCCTCGGGCGACACCGGCTCCTCAACCCTCGGACTTGACCCCGTACTGCCGCACGGCCTTCGACCAGCGCACCACCTCGCCCGCGAGGAACTTCCCGAAGGACTCGGGCGACTGCGGGTTGAGGTCGTAGCCACGGTCGCGCAGCACCTGCGCCGCCGGCCCGCCCGACAGTACCCGATTGATGGCGGCGTTGAGCCGCTCGACCGCCGGGCGCGGTGTCCCCGACGGGGCGAGCATGCCGAACCAGCCACGGATCTCGAATCCGCGGAAGCCGGACTCGTCCAGCGTCGGGACATCCGGCGTCTGGGCAAAGCGGCGCAGCGAGGTGACCGCCAGCGCACGCAGCTTGCCGGCCCGCACCTGGGGCAGCGCCGCTCCGGGTCCGGTGAAGCTGGTCTGGACTTCGTTGCCGACCAGGCCGGCCATCAGCGGCCCCGAACCGCGGTAGGGCACGTGGGTCAGGCGCAGCTTCGCGACCGAGAAGAAGACCTCCTGCGACACGTGCGCGATCGCCGACCCGGACCCGAAGTTGTACTTGCCCGGATTCGCCTGCACGAGCTTGACGAACTCGCCGATCGTCGTCGCGGGCACCGACGGGTGCACGGTGATCAGGTACGGCTGCTCGACCAGCAGCGCGATCGGCGCGAAGTCGCGCATCACGTCGAAGGGCGGCGGGGCCATCAGCGCAGGGGCAATCACCGTGGCCGCATCGACGATGGTGAGCGTGTAGCCGTCCGGGTTGGCTCGCGCTCCGATCTGCGTGCCCACGACCCCCTGCGCACCTGCCCGATTGTCCACCAGCACCTGCTGCCCGAGTGCCTCGGACAGTTGCGGGGCAATCGCCCGCATCACGAAGTCGGTCCCCCCGCCAGGCGGGAACGGCACCACCACGCGCAGCGGCTTGACGGGGAAGTTCGCGCCGCCCGCGGCGGGCTGCGCGACCGCCAGTCCGCTGACGGCCAGGACCACCGTCCCGCCCAGCCACCCGGCCGCCCACGCCGCACCCCTCGATCGTCCCGCCTGCATCGCTGCCCTCCCTGTCGATTGCGCGCGGCCTCGCGACCGCGCCCGTGCACACCTCTCCCGCGAGGATACCGCGGGCAACCGGTCAAGACGATGCCGCCGCCGGCGGCAGGATGATCTGCGTCTGCGTGACGATGGCCACGAGGCGCCCATCGGCATTTTCGATGCGGGTCTGCCACACGCTGGTCGAGCGCCCGATGTGCAGCGGCGTCGAGGTCGCCGTGATCACGGGTCCCTGGCCGGCCGCGAAGAAGTTGGTTTTGGACTCGAGGGTGGTGGTGCGATGGCCCGCGGGAAGGTTCAGCACCGTCCCGGCGGCACCGAGCAGATCGGCGAACGCCATCAGCACTCCGCCGTTGACGCGCTCGCCGCGGTTCAGGTGCTCGGCACCGACCGCGATGCGCGCGACGACACGACGCGGACTCGCCGACACCAGTTCGATGCCGAGGCGACGGGCGGCGTTGCCGGACATCATCTGCCGCAGGCCCTCGCGCCCCGTGGGACGCACGACTGCCGCGGGGCCGGGGGCCGCCTGCCCGGCCAGCGACTTCGCCGCGGCGCCGCGGGCGGTCCGCGCCTCGCCGGTGCGCGATCCCGCGCGCGTGCGGCGCATGGCGGTCTCGCCGCGGGGTGTCGCACGCGCGCCCGGCGAAGCGACATCGGCAGCGCTGCGGCTGCCGGGAACGGCGCTGCTGCGGCCGGCGGGGCGGGCGCCGGCCTTCGGGCGCGAAGCTGCCCCGATCCCGGGTCGACGAGTGGATGACGATTTCATGAGAGCTCCCCCAGAAGAAACCGGACGCGCAGGCAGGACTGCCCTCCGGCCGCGCGCACGATAGCACCCGGCCGCCCGGCGCGCCGCTCAAGTCGCCGCCGCGATGGTCGATATCGAGTGCAGACGCGCTAGCCCGGCGCCAGCCACCCCGACCATGGATGACGCCCCCGCCACGTTCGCATCGCCCACCGCGACCGTACCGCCCGCGACCCGCGCGGCGCGGGCGGCGCGCCCGTCGATCGGCCGCTTCCAGGTGCTCTCGCTGCTGCGCCAGACCCCGCGTGCGGTCGTCTACCTCGCGCAGGATCCGCTGCTCGAGCGCAAGGTCGCGATCAAGGCGATCCCGGCCGCCGCCGACGTCGACCGGGAGGGCGTGCTCGCGACCGCCCGCGCGGCCGCGGGCCTTCGCCACCCGAACGTGGTGCCGGCATTCGAGGCGGGCGAACACGGCGGCCATCCCTTCCTGGTCTCGGAATTCATCGAGGGCGAGACGCTCGCGACGCGCGTCGAGCGCGACGGCCCGCTCGCCTCCTCGAAGGCGGTTGCACTGCTCGCGCAGGTGCTCGATGCGCTCGACCGGGTGCATGACGAGGGGATGGTGCATGCGGAGATCAAGCCCGCCAACGTCATGATCGCCCCGGGCGAAAGGGCACTGCTGATGGACCTCGGCATCGCCAACCGGATCCGCGACCGCGCCAGCGGCAGGCTCTGGACCGGCTCGCCCGCATGGATGTCCCCGGAGCAGGCCCGGGGCTCGCGGCCGACGGCTGCGAGCGACCTCTACGCCTGCGGGCTGCTCATGGCGTTCATGCTGGGCGGCAAGGCCCCGATCGAAGAGGGCGATCCCGCGCAGACACTGCCACAGGCTGCGGCCGGAGCGCCGACGCTGCCGCAGGACGTCGAGGTCGGGCTGTCCGCGGTGCTGCGCACGGCGCTCGAGCGCGATCCGCAGCGTCGGTTCGAGTCGGCCGCAGCCATGCGAGCGGCGATCCTCGCCACGCAAGCGCCCGATCCCGCCGCCTCCACGGGCGAAGGCGCAGCCGGCGCCGATCCGTCCGCGCTCGAATACC
>CAIKXV010000029.1 GCA_903831455.1 uncultured Pseudomonadota bacterium
GGTGGAGACGAGGAGGATCGAACTCCCGACCTTCGCATTGCGAACGCGACGCTCTCCCAGCTGAGCTACGTCCCCATATCCCTGAAGCGCCCCTCGGGCGTCCGCACGCGGTGCGCCGGCCCCCCGGGTTGCCGGGGGCAGATGCCCTGCCCGCGACGCTGCGCATTATGCCCGAAAACCGGGCAGCCGTTAAGGAGACGCGCGGCGGGCACGCGCCAGGTCGGGACACCCCGCCCCCCTGTGCCGAGGGCGAATGCCGACGCGCGTCGCGCGGGGCTTCGATCGTACCGCCCGCGCCGCATCGGTATATTCTGGGGGAGTGCGGGCGTCAGGCACCGACGCTCGACGGGCGTGGGCTTTGCAGATGCCGCGCTCGCGCCTGCCCGAGCGTTCGCGACACCCGTGCGACGCGTCCGTTCCCCGTTCCCGCCCTCCGGCCCGCCCATGCAGATCACGCCGCCCTTCGCCTACCCGCCGATCGAACCGCTGAAGAAGACCGACCGTGTCCATCTGCCGGCGGAGGGGGCAATACCCGCGTTCTGCCGCGAACTGCACGTGATCCCGGTGTCGTTCACCGAGGTTCCGGTCGCGCAGCGGGACTACCCGATCGTCTTCGTCTCCGGCGACGGCGGCACCACCTTCGTGATGATGGCGATCCTCGGCCTGCAGCCCCGGCAGAACCTGTTCGTGGACGCCCAGGGCTGGGACCGGGGCGTGTACCTGCCCGCCTATGTCCGCCGCTACCCGTTCTGCATGGCCAAGGTCACCGCCGAGGGCAAGGTTCGCGACGAGCGGGTCGTCTGCGTGGCGCAGGAAGCCCTGGCGGCCGACGGAGAGCCGCTCTACGACAGCGAGGGGCAGGCCACGCCGCGCTGGCAGGGGCTGGAGGCGCTGCTGCGCGAATACGAGGGCGACCTGATGCGCACCGACGAACTGTGCGCGAACATCGCCGCGCTCGGGCTGCTCGAGCCTTTCAACATGCAGGCGACGACCGCCGGCGGCACGAGCCTGCAACTCACCGGCATGTATCGCGTGGCCGAGTCGCGCCTGAACGCACTGGACGGCGCGCAACTGCAGTCGCTGGCAGGCAAGGGCGTGCTGTCCCGGCTCTACGCGCACCTGATGTCGCTCGAGAACTTCCGGGGCCTGACCGAGCGGATCGCCGCCGCCAGCCGCACCCCGACGCCACCGCCCCCGGCCGCGGCGCACTGAGACGCGCGCCCCTCGCCCCCGCAGCACCGACACTCAGCCCGACACCGTACCCGATCGGCGTCTCGCCCACCCGAGCAGGACGGCGCCGGCGACCGCCATCGGAACGCACAGCCACTGCCCCATGGTCAGGCCCAGCCCGAGCGTGCCGAGGAAGGCGTCGGGCTCGCGCGCGAACTCGGCTGCGAACCGGAAGACCGCGTAGCCGAGCAGGAAAAGGCCCGACACCGCGCCGGTCGGGCGCGGCGTGCGCGAGTACCACGCCAGCAGCGCGTAGAGCGCCACGCCCTCGAGGGCGAACTGGTAGAGCTGCGACGGATGGCGTGGCAGGTGGTCGACGTGGGGGAAGATCATCGCCCAGGGCACGTCGGTCGCCCGCCCCCACAGTTCACCGTTGATGAAGTTGCCGATCCGACCC
The DNA here is from genome assembly GCA_903831455.1 of uncultured Pseudomonadota bacterium. Classification (GTDB taxonomy): domain Bacteria; phylum Pseudomonadota; class Gammaproteobacteria; order Burkholderiales; family CAIKXV01; genus CAIKXV01. The sequence continues at coordinate 1,628 of CAIKXV010000029.1, forward strand.
GCGGCCAGCCCGAGGGGCACGAGCGGCGCGACGAAGTCGGTCAGCCGCAGCCAGGGCAGGCCTGCGGCGCGCGCGTAGAGCGCAATGGCCACCAGGACCCCGAGCAGGCCGCCATGGAAGGACATGCCCCCCTCCCAGACCCGCAGGACCGCCAGCGGTTCGGCGAGGTAGTCGCCCGCACGGTAGAACAGGATGTAGCCCAGGCGCCCGCCGACCACCACGCCGAGCACGCCGTAGAACAAGAGGTCGTCGACCTGATCGGGGCCCACGCCCCAGCGCGGCTCGTGGCGCGCGCGCTGGCGCCCCAGGAACAGGAACAGCCCGAAACCCAGCAGGTACATCAGGCCGTACCAGCGGATGGAAAGAGGGCCGATCGACAGCGCGACCGGGTCGAAATCGGGATAGATGAACATGGCGGGATGGTAGCGCAGCGTCGTCACCTGCCCCGGGCTTCGAGCCGGCGCCGCGGGACCGGCCGCCGCCAGGCCAGGCGCAGCGGGGCCCGACGCCGCGCGGGGCCCGACCGGGCCGGGTCCGCGCCGGCGTCGCATCGGCAGGCCCCGGCCACGCCCGCGCACGCCCGGCGGCGGCGGAGTGTCGGCAGCGGGACCGATGGCAGGCCCGGGGCCGGGGTACCGCGGCAGGTGGATGCCGGCAGGCGGTCGCCGCGCCGTGCGGGGCCTCGGGGTGCCGCTGCTATGATCGGCGCCGGCTTGCAAGGCTGCGCGCTATCTCCGGACCCGTGGATCGAGTCGATCCGGATGGCGGTCGATGCGCTCGCGCCACGCCCGATGACGACGATCCGCCGCCGCCCGCGCGGCTTCCCCCCGACATTGCAGGAGTACACCGAAATGGCAGAGAACTGGCGCTCGAAGCTGATCACGCAGGGCGTGGCTCGCAGCCCCAACCGGGCCATGCTGCGCGCGGTTGGATTCGGTGACGGCGACTTCCAGAAGCCGATCGTCGGCGTGGCCAACACCCACTCGACCATGAACCCCTGCAATGCCGGCATCCAGCCACTGGTCGACCGCGCGCTCGCCGCGCTGCGCGCCGCGGGCGCGATGCCGCAGGTCTTCGGCGCGCCGACCATCACCGATGGCATCGGCATGGGCACCGAGGGGATGAAGTACTCCCTGGTCTCGCGCGAGGTGATCGCCGACGCCATCGAGTGCTCGGTCAACGGCCAGCTGATGGACGGCGTGGTCACCTTCGGCGGCTGCGACAAGAACATGCCCGGCTGCATGATCGGCATGGCCCGCATCAACGTGCCGGGCATCTTCGTCTACGCCGGCACCATCAAGCCGGGCCGCTGGAAGGGCGAGGACCTCACCATCGTCTCCGCCTTCGAGGCGGTGGGGGCGTACACCGCCGGCCGCATGTCCGAGGAGGACTTCGTCGGCATCGAGAAGAACGCCTGCCCCACCGTGGGCGCCTGCGGCGGCATGTACACCGCCAACACGATGTCCTCGTCGTTCGAGGCGCTGGGCATGAGCCTGCTGGGCTCCTCGCAGATCGCCTCGCCCGACCCGGAGAAGGCCGATTCGGCCGCCGCCTCGGCGCAGGTGCTGGTCGAGGCCATCGGCCGCAACCTGCGCCCGCGCGACATCATCACCCGCGCCTCGATCGAGAACGCGGTGTCGCTGATCATGGCCACCGGCGGCTCGACCAACGCGGTCCTGCACTTCCTCGCCATCGCCTCGGCCGCCGAGGTCGACTGGACGATCGACGACTTCGAGCGGGTGCGCAAGCGCGTGCCGGTGCTGTGCGACCTCAAGCCCTCGGGGCGCTACGTGGCCACCGACTTCAACCGCGCCGGAGGCGTGCCGGTCGTGCTGAAGATGCTGCTCGACCGCGGCCTGGTCGACGGCAACTGCATGACCATCACCGGGCGACGACTCGGGGAGGAACTCGAGCGCCACCCGACCACCCGTCGCGAGGACCAGCAGGTCATCCGCGCCTGGGACAACCCGCTCTACACCGAGGGCCACCTCGCGATCCTCAAGGGCAACCTTTCGCCCGAGGGCTGCGTGGCGAAGGTGAGCGGCCTCAAGCAGCGCGCCATCACCGGCCCGGCGCGCGTGTTCGACTCCGAGAACGCCTGCATGGAGGCCATCATGGCTCGTGGCATCCACGCCGGCGACGTCGTGGTGATCCGCTACGAGGGCCCGCGCGGCGGCCCCGGCATGCAGGAGATGCTCGCGCCCACCGCCGCCCTGATCGGGCAGGGGCTGGGCGACTCGGTCGGCCTGGTCACCGACGGGCGATTCTCCGGCGGCACCTGGGGCATGGTGGTCGGCCACGTGTCCCCCGAGGCTCAGGTGGGTGGCCCGATCGCGCTGGTGCGGGAAGGCGATTCCGTCACCATCGACGCCGACCGGCTGCTGATCCAGGTGAACGTGGACGACGCCGAGCTCGCCCGTCGCCGCGCGGCGTGGACGCCGCCGCCCCCTCGCTACCGCCGGGGCCTGATGGCCAAGTTCACCCACCTCGTGTCCAGCGCGAGCCGCGGGGCGGTCACCGACCGCTTCAACGAGTAGGGGACGGGGCGGGGCGGGGGCCCGCCGGCGGGCGATCCGGGTACGGCGGGGGCAGGCCGCCCCCGGGTCGCGACGCCCTGAACTAAAGTACAGCGCGGAGGCGCCGCTATCCCGGTACCAGCCTCCTCCTCTGGACCTCCCTCATGCCCCTGCAGCCGCTGCGCAAGGACGAACTGATCCTCGGCCAGCCCGCGCCCTACTCGGTCTTCGACGCGGACCGGGTGCTGCTGCTCGCCCGGGGCTGCGTGATCGCCTCCCAGAACGTACTGGACACCTTGCGCGAACAGGGCATGTTCTCATCCGAGGAGAAGCCCTCGGGCGCGAACCTCGGGCGCCTTTATCGGCCCTCGGTCGCGCAGGTGCTCGACGGCGAGTCGGCCCCGCGCCGCGGCACTGCGCCCGGCGCGCTGCCGATCGCACAGTCCGGCGGAGGCGACGCAGTGCAGACGGTGATGCCGTTCATCGAGACCGCGATGCGCATCGGCGACACGCTGCAGATGCGCTTCGACGACGGCTCGCCGGAGCGCTACGCGGTACGCCTGATCGGTGCGGTCGACCGCAAGAGCGTGCTCGTCACCCACCCCCAGAACGAGGGGCGGATGATGTTCATCAAGGACGGCCAGACGCTGGGTTTCACCGGCATGCGCGGCAAGCACGCCTATGCCTTCGATGCGCCGGTGCTGCGCTGCCAGCTCTCGCCGTTTCCGTACATGCACCTGGCCTATCCGCAGCAGGTGCGCACCACCACCATCCGCAAGGCACATCGGGTCGAGCTCAACGGCGTGGCCTCGATCGGACGCGCGGACGGCAAGGGGCGGCTGGCCTGCAACCTGCGCGACCTCAGCGTCGGCGGAGCGCTGCTGACCGTGCCCAAGCCGCTGGCCGACTATGGGACCGAGGTCAGCATTGCCTTCCGCCTGAATATCGACGACGCACCGGTGACCATCGAGGTCCAGGGCATCGTGCGCTCGGTCCGGCCCGCGGAGGAACCGGGCGCGAGCTTCCGGCCCTGCGGAGTCGAGTTCATCAACGTGCCGACCGACCTGCGGCGGATGCTGCAGTTGTTCGTCTACGAGTCGCTGCTCGCCGAGCGCTGATGCCCCGGGGTGCCGCGGACCGGGCCCGGCGCCATCCGGGGCCCCCGCCGCGGCCTGTCGTCGGGCGCGCCTGGCACGCGAACGCGGACAGGTCGGGTCGCAGCCCCGCGACGGACCAACGGTCCGCCGACAGTCCCGGCGCCACCGGCGGACCCTCCGACGGCGGAACCGCCGCCCGACCCGCTCCGACGCTGGGCTATACTCGCGCGCGTCGCAATCGGGAGACCTCGATGAAACGTACCCTTCGTTCGCTCGCCCTCGCCGCGATGCTCGCCGCCGGGTCGACCCCGTTTGCCTTCGCCCAGGACGCCGGCAAGGGCAAGGAACTGATGTCCAGGAGCGGATGCCTGGGCTGTCACGCCAACGACAAGAAGGTCGTCGGCCCCGGCTACCTCGAGATCGCCACCAAGTATCGCGGCGTCAAGGGTGCCGAGGACAAGCTGGTCGCGCACATCATCCAGGGCGGTGCCGGCGTCTGGGGCCCGATCCCGATGCCTCCGCACAAGCATATCGCCGAGGCGGATGTCCGCGCGATGGTGCGCTACGTGCTCAGCCTGAAGTAGGGGGATTCGGTCCCGTTCGCCGCAATCGCGAAGCCGGCACACGATGCCGGCTTCGCCGTTTTCCGGGGTTGACCCCTCCCCGGACACCGCAGTTGAAGTACACCACGACAGCCCAACGCCCCGGAGACCGCGATGATGCCCACGACCCGACGCACCACGATCGCCCTGCTTGCCGCCGCGCTGGTGGCAGCGGGCTGCGGCAAGCAGGAGCCGCCGAAGCCGGCCGCCGACGCGCCCAAGCCGCCGCCGGAGCTCACCGTGCGCATCGGCATGGCCGCGCCGCTCACCGGTCCCCAGGGACACCTGGGCAAGGACGTCGAGAACGGTGCCCGGCTGGCGATCGAAGAGGCCAACGCCGCGAACATCGTCGTCGGCGGCAACCGCCTGCGCTTCGAACTGGTGGCCGAGGATGACGAGGCCTCCGGCACCAAGGCCACCGTGGTCGCCCAGTCCTTCGTCGACCGCAAGGTGGTCGCGGTCATCGGACACATGAACTCCGGCGCGAGCATCCCCGCCTCCAAGATCTACAGCGACGCCGGGATCGCGCAGGTCTCGCCGTCGGCGACTGCCATCAGCTACACCGCACAGGGCTTCCGGACCACCTTCCGTGTAATGGCAAACGACTCGCAGCAGGGGCGCGTGCTCGGCGAGTACGCGGTGCGGCAACTCGGCGCCAAGCGCGTGGCGATCATCGACGATCGCACGGCCTACGGCCAGGGGCTCGCCGACGAGGTCGAGCGCGCGGTGAAGGCCGCGGGCGGACAGGTCGTGGGACGCGAGTACACCACCGACAAGGCCACCGACTTCCGCTCGATCCTCACCAGCCTGCGCGCACGCAAGCCCGACCTGGTGTTCTTCGGCGGGATGGACGCCCAGTTCGGCCCGATGGTCGAGCAGGCGCGCACCCTGCGGCTGCAGGCCCAGCTGATGGGCGGCGACGGCGTGCAGAGCGCCCAGTTCATCAAGCTCGCCGGCGCGGCCGCCGACGGCGTGGTCGCCTCTTCGCCCGGCCTGCCGCTCGACAAGATGCCCGGCGGCGCGGCGTTCGCCGACAAGTTCAAGGCGAAATTCAACACCGACATCCAGATCTACGCCCCCTTCGCCTACGACGCCACCTGGGCGGTGATCGAGGCGATCAAGGCGGCCGGTTCGGCCGAACCCGCCCGCCTCCTCGAGGCGCTGGGCAAGCGCGAGCATCGCGGCGTCACCGGCGTGATCGCCTTCGACGAGAAGGGCGACATCCGCGGAGGCGGTGTCACGCTGTACTCGGTCAAGGGCGGCGCCTGGCAGACGCTCGAGACCATCGGTGGCGCTGCGCCGGCCGAGGCCCCCGCCCCCGCGCCCGCGGCAGCCCCGGCGCCCGCCCCGGCCAAGTAGCCGGCGGCGGCCGGCTTCGCCGGCCGACCCGTTCCAGCCCGTCGACGCCCGCCGGTCGACGGGCGTCTGGCGAAGACCGATCCCGCGGAGGGCACTGCCATCGACATCCTGGTCCAGCAGCTGGTCAACGGCGTCGTGCTTGGCAGCATCTATGCGCTGGTCGCCCTCGGCTACACGATGGTGTATGGCATCCTGGGGCTGATCAACTTCGCCCACGGCGAGGTCGTGATGGTCGGCGCGCTGGTCGCGATCACGGCAATCGGCGTGCTGGGTCCGGCAACCGGCTTGCCCGGCCCGCTCCTGCTGCTCGTCGCGCTGGGGGTCTCGGTGCTGGCCTGCATGCTGCTGGGTGCGCTGCTCGAAAGGGTCGCCTACCGCCCGCTGCGCGAGGCGCCGCGCCTCACCGCCCTCATCACCGCGATCGGCATGTCGATCGTGATCCAGAACCTCGCGATGCTGGCGTGGGGACGGCAGTACCTGTCCTTCCCGGCCCTCCTGCCGAACGAGCCGATGATCCTCCTCGGTGCGACGGTCACCGGCACGCAGCTGATCATCGTCGCGCTCACCGCGCTGGCGATGGTCGTGCTGATGGGGCTGGTCAACCGGACCCGGCTGGGCCGCGCAATGCGAGCAACGGCGCAGAGCCCGGCGCTCGCCTCGCTGATGGGCGTGAATGTCGACCGCATCGTGGTCGTCACCTTCCTGGTCGGCTCGGCGCTGGCCGCGCTCGCGGGCGTGATGGTGGCGGGCTACTACGGGCAGGCGCACTACCACATGGGTTTCATGCTCGGGCTCAAGGCATTCACCGCGGCCGTGCTGGGCGGCATCGGCAACATCCCGGGTGCCATGGTCGGCGGCCTCGCGCTGGGCGTGATCGAAAGCCTCGGCGCCGGCTACATCGGGGCCCTGACCGGTGGCTTCCTCGGCAGCCACTACCAGGACGTCTTCGCATTCGCGGTGCTGGTGCTGGTGCTGGTCTTCCGCCCCTCGGGGCTGCTCGGAGAGCGGGTCGCCGACCGTGCGTGATCCCCGGCGACTGCGCCTGGTCGGCCTCGCGCTGGGCCTGCTCGCGCTGCTGCTCGCCCCCTTCCTGGTCGACGCGCTGCTCGGTCGCGCGTGGGTACGAGTGCTCGATCTCGTGCTGCTCTACGCGATGCTGGCGCTGGGACTGAACATCGTCGTCGGCTATGCCGGACTGCTCGATCTCGGCTTCGTCGCCTTCTTCGCCGTCGGCGCCTACCTGTACGCACTCTGTGCATCGCCCCACTTCGGGCTGCACCTGCCCTTCTGGCTGCTGCTGCCCGCAGCCGCACTGCTCGCCGCCGGGGTCGGCGTGCTGCTGGGCGCGCCCACGCTGCGCCTGCGCGGCGACTACCTGGCGATCGTCACCCTCGGCTTCGGGGAGATCATCCGCATCTTCCTCAACAACCTGAACGCGCCGGTCAACCTGACCAACGGCCCACAGGGCATCACGATGATCCGACCCATCGAGATCGCCGGCGTGTCGATGGCCCGCCCCGTGGAACTCGCCGGGCTGACGGTGCCGTCGCTGCACCTGTACTACTACCTGTTCCTCGGGTTCGCGGCGCTGGCGCTGGTGGTGTCCTCGCGGCTGGAGGATTCGCGCATCGGCCGCGCGTGGATCGCCATCCGCGAAGACGAGGTCGCGGCGCGCGCCTGCGGAGTGAACACGCGGGATCTCAAGCTGCTCGCCTTCGCGCTGGGCGCGAGCTTCGGCGGAGTGGCCGGTGCGCTGTATGCGAGCTTCCAGGGCTTCGTGAGCCCGGAGAGTTTCGGCCTGACCGAGTCCGTCATGATCCTCTGCATGGTGGTGCTGGGCGGCATGGGGCACGTGCGCGGCGTCGTGCTGGGTGCCGCCCTCCTGGTGGCCCTGCCCGAGGCGCTGCGCTACACCGGCCCGCTGCAGCGCGCGCTGCTGGGCAGCGTGTACATCGAGCCCTCCGACCTGCGACTGCTGCTCTTCGGCCTCGCACTCGTGCTGGTGGCGCGCTGGCGGCCCGCCGGCCTGTGGCCCTCGCCGGTGCGCAGGCGCGAACTGGCCGAACGGCACGCGCCGGGCGGCCCGGAGTCCGCGCAATGAGCACGTCGCCCGCGCTGCACCTCGACGATATCGCGCGCGCGTTCGGCGGCGTCCAGGCGCTCTCGGGGGTATCGCTATCGGTACCCGCAGGATGCATCTACGGGCTCATCGGCCCGAACGGGGCCGGCAAGACCACGCTGTTCAACGTCGTCACCGGGTTCGTCGCTGCCGATCGCGGCCGCTGCCTGCTGCATGGCCTTCCGATCACCGGTCTCTCGGTGCACGAGGTCACGGCGCGGGGGCTGGCGCGCACCTTCCAGAACATCCGCCTGTTCGGCGAGATGACGGCACTCGAGAACGTGATGGTCGGGCTTCACCGGCAGGGACGTGCGGGCGTCCTGGCCTCCGTCCTGCGCACTGCGGCTGCGCGGCGCGAGCAGGCGGGTTTCGTCGAGCGTGCGATGGCGCTGCTCGATCGCGTCGGCGCGGGTGCGCAGGCCTCGCGCCGCGCGGGCACGCTCGCCTACGGGCTGCAGCGGCGGGTCGAGATCGCGCGCGCCCTGGCCACCGGGCCGCGCGTGCTGGCCCTCGACGAGCCGGCGGCGGGAATGAACGCCTCCGAGACCGACGGCCTGCGCGAGCTGATCGCCTCGCTGCGCAACGACGGACTCACCGTGCTGCTGATCGAGCACGACATGCGACTCGTCATGGGCCTGTGCGACCGGGTTGCCGTCCTCGACCGCGGTCGGCTGATCGCGGAAGGGCCGCCCGCGGCCGTGAGGACCGACCCTGCGGTCATAGAAGCCTATCTCGGCCATGCACCGGTCGGGGAGGGGCACTGATGCTCGAGGTCCGTGGCCTCGCGCTCGCCTACGACGGCATCGCCGCCGTGCGCGAACTCGACCTCGACGTGGCGGCCGGCGAGCGGGTCGCCGTGATCGGCGCCAACGGGGCGGGCAAGTCGACCACCCTCAAGGGCCTCGCCGGCCTGATGCATCCCCGAGCCGGGAGCATCCGGCTCAACGGCGAGGACATCACCCGGCAGCCCGCCCACGAGCGCGTATGCCGCGGCCTGAGCCTGGTGCCCGAGGGCCGGGGGGTGTTCGCGCGACTGACCGTGGCGGAGAACCTCGACATGGGCGCCTACCTGCGCGTCGACCCCGGGATCGAGGGCGATCTCGATCGCTGCTACTCGATGTTTCCACGGCTGCACGAACGCCGCCGCCAGCTCGCGGGCACGCTGTCCGGCGGCGAGCAGCAGATGCTCGCGATCGCGCGCGCGCTGATGTCGCGCCCATCGCTGCTGCTGCTCGACGAGCCCAGCATGGGGCTCGCCCCGCAGGTCACCACTCGCATCTTCGAGGCGATCGCGGACATCTCGGCCGGCGGCGTCGCCATCCTGCTGGTCGAGCAGAACGCGCGGGCTGCGCTGGAGCTGTCCAGCCGGGGCTACGTGCTCGAGGGGGGGCGGGTGGCCCTGGCGGGCGACGCGCGCGACCTGCTCGCCAGCTCCGCGGTGCGCCGCGCCTACTTGGGCGAGTAGGCGACGCCACGTCTGGACGCCGTCGCGCCTTTCCCCTAGAGTGTGCCTCCGGGGCCTGGTCGCCCGGGGCCACCCGCCGGCTCGCCGCAGCCACGCGCGCGCCTCCCCGCAGAGCCTCGGCCCGTGGACCGCTCGACACTCAAAGCCCAGTTCGCCCGTATCGGCGTCGCGGTCCTCGCGGGCGCCCTGCTCATGGCTGCGAACGCCTTCCTCTACTGGAAGGCGCTGCCCGGGGACGAGGCGGCCGCGCGCGAGATCGGAGCCCAGTTGCGCGCGCTGCAGCGGCTGGACTCGCGCTGGGAAGGCGTGCTCGTGCGCGCCGCGACCGACCCCGGGTCCGGAGCCCAGGCCGCCGCCGCGCTGGCGCCCGCGGCCAGCGCGGCGCTGGAATCGATCGGCCAGAGCGCCGGTCGCCTCGACTCCGCGGCGCTCGACTCGGGGCTGGCCGGACTCGGTCGCGCGTGGCGCGACAGGATCGCTCTGACCGAGCGCCACCTCGCCGACGCGGGATTCGTCGCCACCAACCTGCCGATGGTCCGCGCGGCCGCCGAGCGCTACACGGATGCACTGCGCTCGACCCGGGGAGGGGGCGTAGCCGCCCAGGCGCGAGGTGCCGCGCTCGAGCGGGCGGCAGGCCAGTTGTCGGCCGAGTTGCTCGCCTACGCCGCCGATCCGTCCGAGGCGCACGCCGCCCGGGTACAGTCGGCGCTCGCGCAACTGTCCGCAGGATCGGCTGGCGAGCCTGACCGCCGGGTGGAGGAAGCCCGGGCCGCGCTGACCGGCCTGGCGGCGGCCGTCGCCGGTCGCCGCCAGGCCATGTCGCAGACGCTGGCCTCCCTCTCGGCTTCGCCCGCCGGGCGACAGCTCGAGCGGGTGTCCTCCGACTTCGACCAGGAGCGGCTGGCGAAGGCGGCCTCGCAGCAGACCTACGGTCGCATCCTGCTCTGGAGCGCGACCGCGCTGCTCGTCGTGCTCGCGCTGGTGGGATGGATGCTGCTCGGCAGCTATCGGGTGCTCGATCGGGCCAACACCGAACTCAGTGCCGCCAACGAATCCCTGGAGGAGCGCGTCGCCGAGCGCACCCGTGAACTCACCACGGCACTGGCCGAACTCCAACAGTCCGAAACCCAGCTGATCCAGTCGGAGAAGATGTCATCCCTGGGCCAGATGGTCGCCGGCGTCGCCCACGAGATCAACACGCCGCTCGCCTACGTGAAGAACAACCTGGCGATGGTGGAGGACCGGGTCGTCACGCTGCGGGATCTGGTCGAATCGTTCGCGCGGCTGCTGAACATGCTCCAGGCGGAGGACACGCCCGACGACGAACTGCGGGCCCAGTTCGCCCGGGTCAGCTCCGAGATCGCGCAGTTGCGCGGCGAGGATAGCCTCGGCGAACTCGGCCACCTGGTGCGCGATGGCCTGCACGGGATCGACCAGATCTCCGAGATCGTGGTGAACCTGAAGGACTTCAGCCGCCTCGATCGCCAGAAGATGCAGGCGTTCGACGTGAACAAGGGCCTGGAGAGCACCCTGCTGCTCGCCCGGCACGTGCTCAAGCAGGTCGAGGTCCGCTGCCAGTTCAGCCTGCTGCCGCCGGTGGTGTGCGCGGCCTCGCAGATCAACCAGGTCTTCCTCAACCTCATCACCAACGCGGCGCAGGCCACCGAAGGGCGGCGGGGCGTGATCACGCTGACCACGCGCGCGGTGGGCAAGAGCGTGATGGTGGAAGTGCAGGACAACGGTCGCGGCATCCCCGCGCACGTGCTGCCGCGCATCTTCGATCCCTTCTTCACCACGAAGGAAGCGGGAAAAGGCACGGGACTGGGACTGTCGATCTGCTACAAGATCATCGACCAGCATCATGGCAAGATCATGGTGATGTCCAAGCCGGGAGAGGGCACGACCTTCACCGTGCTGCTGCCGGCCCAGGGCACCGCGGCCGACGTCACGCCACCGCCCGTCGTCCCCACCGAACTGGCCGGACAGCCTCCCGGCTCGCCCACCCCCGCCTGACCCCCGCCCGCCCCCCCGAAACGACATGACCGATACCGGCCCGCTGCCCACCCAGATCGGCAAGTTCCAGGTGCACGGCCTGCTCGGCCGCGGCGGCATGGGGACCGTCTACTCCGCGTTCGACCCGACCATCCAGCGCCCGGTCGCCGTGAAGGCACTGATCAAGCACGCGATCGAGCCCACCCAGGTCCTCAACGTGCTCGACCGCTTCAAGCGCGAGGCGCAGGCGGCCGGACGGCTCGCCCACCCGAACATCGTCCAGGTGTACGACTACGGCGAGGATGACGACCTCGCGTGGATCGCCATGGAACTGGTGCCCGGGAAGTCGCTGCACCAGCGGCTGATCGAGCGCCGCCGGATCGACCTTCGGCTCACCGGCTCGGTGATCGGCCAGTTGCTGCTGGCCCTCGACCACGCACACCGGCACGGCATCATCCACCAGGACATCAAGCCCGCGAACATCCTCGTGGCGAACGATGGCCGGGTGAAGGTGACCGACTTCGGCATCGCCCACCTGCCCTCGACCCGCGCCCCGCTGGGCGGCGAAGCCCTGGGAACGCCCCACTACATGGCGCCCGAGTTGCTCTCCGGCGAGCCGGCCACGCCCGCCGCCGACGTGTACTCCGCCGGTGCGGTCGCCTACGAGCTGCTCACCGGACAGCGCGCCTACTCGGGTACCACGGCCTTCGTGATGCGGCAGGTGATGGATCCGGAGGTCAACGTCCCGCCGCCGTCGCAGTCCGACCCGCGGATCGGGCGCGCGCTCGATGCCGCGGTACTGCAGGCGCTGCACAAGCGCCCGGCCGAGCGATTCCAGAGCGCGGCGCAGTTCCAGGAGGCCTTCGATGCGGCCATCGCCTCCACCCTGCGGGCCATCGGGGGAGGCAGCATCGACGACGCGCGGTCGCGCAGCGACGGCGCTCGCAACCTGTGGGCGGCAGCCCGGCTGCTGCGCGAGGCCACCGCCACCAGCGCACTGCCGACGGGCGCACTGCACACCGGCACGCTGCGCACCAGTGCCCTGCGTACCGGCGCCCTCGCCACCGGCGCGCTGCACACCGGCGCACTCGGACGCACCCCGGGCGTGGTCCGCACGCTGGGCCCGGTGTCGACCGCGCACAAGCCCCGCCTGCTCGCGGTCGATGACGACGAGCGCATCCTCACCGCGCTCAAGGCGCTCTTCCGCAACGAGTTCCACGTCTTCACGACCAGCGACTGCAACCTCGCGCTGCGCTTCATGGAAAAGTTCCACGTGCACGCGATCCTCAGCGACCAGCGGATGCCGCAGATGCTGGGCGTCGAGTTGCTGCGTCGCGCGAAATTCGTATCGCCCACGACGATGCGACTGCTGCTGACCGGGTACTCCGACCTGCATGCGATCCTCAGTTCGATCAACGAGGGCGAGATCTTCCGGTTCATCAGCAAGCCGTGGAACAACAACGACCTGCGGCAGATCGTGCACGAGGCCGTCGAGATCGGCCTCACCGTCGGCGAGCGCCGCGTCCTGCGCAGTGCCAACGCCGCCTCCAGCGAGCTGGGCCTGCTGGTGCTGGACCCGAACCACGAACTGCTGCAGCCGGTGAAGGAGTTGCTCTCCGGCGTCTGCGAGATCCAGCATGCCATCGACGCGGATGCCGCGATGGCGGTCGTCGATCGCAGCGACATCTCCGTCATCCTGCTCGACCTCGAGCAGACCGGCTCGGAGGGCATCGCGCTGGTCAAGATGCTCAAGGCCGAGCGTCCGCGCATGCTGGCCATCGCCGTCACCAGCGCCTCGGACTCCGAGCTGATGATCGAGCTGATCAACGGCGCGCAGATATTCCGCTTCCTCAACAAGCCGGTGAACCCGCTGGTCGTACGCTCGCACCTGCTCGCGGCCCTCGATCGCGCGCAGGTCCTGCGCGAGCAGCCCGAACTGGCGCGCCTGTACAGCCCGGCGGGCACCACGCTCGGCCCCGGCGCCGACAGCCCCCCGATCGCCAAGGGTGCGGGCGCACTCACCCGGCTGATGGCCGCCGCCCCCCTCTACATGCCCCCGATGCTGCAGCCGGATGAACCTTCGGTCCCGGCCACGGAAAGTCCGGGTGGGGTCGATCCCTCCGCCACGCCGGCAACGTGAACCTCGCGATCGACTCTCCAGGCGCGGCATCGGCATCCGCGTCCGCGGCCCGGATGCCGGACGCAGCCGGGACACCCGCCGCGCCCGCCGCCACCCGCATCCCCGTCGGACAGCCGATCGTGCCGAAGCCGCGGGTCGTCGCCTACGTATTCGTCGCGGTCGCCCTGGTCGGGTACGCAGGCCTGCTGGCATGGCACACCCGCCCCGCGGACGAACTCAGCCGGGCCGCAGTCAGCGCGACGCTGCAGACGCTGGCCGAACTCGACGGGCGCATCGACGCCGCGGTGCTCGCTGCACGCGTGGATCCCTCGACGGCGCTACGCGCCGAGTCCACGCTGCTCGCCGCGCTGGAGTCGGCGCTCGCCACCCTGGCCCGGGAAGGGCAGCGGATCGACAGCCCCGTGCTCGGCAGCGCACTGCCGGAGGTGACCTCAGCCTTCGAGGACAAGCTCGCGCGCGCCCGCCGCATCGTGCGCGATGCCGACCAGCTCGGACGCACGCTGCAGCAGGCGCTGGAAGGTCTCGAGTCAGCCTCGAGCGTGGCGCCACGCCGCCGCGGCGAGGGCGATGCCGGCCAGGCGAACGCCCGGGCCACGGCCGAACTGCTCGCATGGTGGTCACCCGGCGGGGACGCCCGCGCCTCGACGCTCGCCGCCGCGCTGGCGGCGCTGCCCGCCGCCGCGCCGGCACGCGAAGCGGTGGCTCGGCTGGCCGAAGCCCGCGCGCCGCTGGATCGCGAGATCCAGCGCTATGCGCTCGCCACCGCCGGGCCCCGGCTCGCCGCACTGGCGTCCGCGTTTTCCGTCGAAGGGCTCTCGCTGATCGAGCGATCGCAACTGTTTCGCACCTACCTGCTGTTCTACGCCTCGGCCCTGCTGGTGCTGCTCGGATGGATCGGCGTGCGCCTGGTCTCCAGCTGGAGGGTCATCGGGCGGATGAACCTGCAGCTGCGCGAGTCGAACGAGACCCTCGAGCAGAAGGTCGCGATGCGTACCCGCGAACTGTCCGACGCGCTCGACCACCTGAAGTCCTCCGAGGCGCAGCTGGTGCAATCGGAGAAGATGTCGTCGCTGGGGGTCATGGTCGCGGGCATCGCGCACGAGATCAACACCCCGGTCGCCTACGTCAAGAGCAGCCTGGGCAGCATCGATGGGCAGCTGCGCGCACTGCGCAGGGTCAACCTCGAGGCGGAGCGGCTGCTCGCGCTCCTCGACCGCGGCGACGCCAGCGACTCCGCGCTCGATGCGCAGCTCGGCGCGTTGTCCAACGCGCTGGGCGAGGCGGGCGGCAGCGGCAGCGTGACCGAGCTGCGCAAGCTGCTGCGCGACGGCCAGTACGGCATCGACCAGATCGGTCGCATCATCGGGCACCTGCGCGACTTCAGTCGCCTCGACCGCGGAGAAGTGGCCGCCTTCGACCTGCACGAAGCCATCGAGAGCACGCTGCTGCTCGCGCGACCCGCCCTGCGCGGCATCGATGTCGAGCGCCGATTCTTCGCCGAAGCCACGCTGGTCGCCTCCGCCTCCAAGATCAACCAGGTGCTGCTCAACCTGATCACCAACGCGGCCCAGGCGATGGCGCCGGGAGGCGGCACGCTCACCCTGTCCACGCGCAACGACGAGACGGATCTCGTGCTGGAGGTCATCGACACCGGCTGTGGGATCGCACCCGACGTGCTGCCACGGATCTTCGATCCGTTCTTCACCACCAAGCCCGTGGGCGATGGCACCGGGCTGGGCCTGTCGATCTCCTACAAGATCATCGCGGAGCATGGCGGTCGCATCGAGGTGGATTCGACCCCGGGCCGGGGATCCACCTTCCGCGTCCGCCTGCCTCGCCAGCGCGAGAACCGCCGCCCGTCGCCCGTGGGTTCCAGGAAAAGCGCGGCCGCTCCAGCCCCGGCCGGCGCCGACGGGCGCCCGGCTGTCCACCCGACCGCGGAGGAAGCCGCCCGATGAGCGAGCAGGGTCGCATCGACAGGGGGCGAAACGACGTGCTGCAGCCTGGTCGCATCGGCAAGTACCGCATCGACGCGCTGATCGGCAGCGGCGGCATGGGCAAGGTGTTCCGCGGCTACGATGAATCGATCGAGCGCGCGGTCGCGATCAAGGCCATCAGCCTGACCGGCATCCCGACGAATGAACTGGCCGGGACTCTGGACCGCTTCCGTCGCGAAGCCCAGGCAGCGGGCCGGCTGATCCATCCGAACATCGTGCAGGTCTACGAGTACGGCAAGACCGGCGACCTCGCGTTCATCGCGATGGAACTGGTCGCGGGCCGTTCGCTGCACGACGACCTCGCCGCGCGGCGACGCTACACGCTGCGCGAAGTGCGCAACCTGATGACGCAACTGCTCGACGCGCTCGAGCATTCGCATCGACAGGGGGTCGTCCATCGCGACGTCAAGCCCGCGAACATCCTGCTGGGCGATGACAACCGGGTCAAGCTGGGCGATTTCGGCATCGCGCGCCTGGAATCATCCAACCTGACGCAGAGCGGGCAGATGTTCGGCACGCCCTATTACATGTCGCCCGAGCAGTTCCTGGGCCAGCCGGCGTCGGCGGCGACCGACATCTACTCGGCCGGCGTGATCGCCTACGAGTTGCTGACCGGGGTGCGTCCCTACACCGGCGGCACCCCGCAGATCATGCGGCAGGTGCTCGACCCCGAGATCGTCCCCATCCGACCCTCGCGGCTGAACGCGAACGTGGCACCGGCGCTCGACGATGCGGTCATGTCCGCGCTCGCCAAGCCGCGCGAGGATCGCTACTCGTCGGCCGCCGAGTTCTCGGCCGCATTCGCAGCCGGCGTGATCGACAGCCTCGCGCTCACCGGCGAGGACATCGGGCAATCCGACCTCGACGCGGCGGCAGGATCGCCCGCGAATACCGTCGCCGCCTTCACCGGCATGCCTTCGCCGGCGATCTCGCTCTCGCCGACGCGCCAGGCGCCCCCCGCCCTGCCGCCGGCGGCAACCCACGGCTCGATCGCCACCCGCGGACGCAGCCCCGCGGCCCGTGACGTGCCGCGTCCGGCGGTCTCGCCCGCTCCGCCACCATCGCCTCCGCCGCCCCAACCTGCCGCGGCCCCGGCGATCGGCGCCGGGCAGCGGCTGGCCGCGATGCGCCGACAGGGCGCACCGTCCCCGGGTTCCACCTTCCCGCCGCCAGCGGCCAGCCGCGCCGGGACCACCCTCGCACCCAGCGCCAAGAAGGCGCGCCTGCTGGTGGTCGACGACGAGACGCGCATCCTGAACGCGCTGAAATCGGTCTTCCGCCAGGACTTCCACGTCTTCGCCACCAGCGACTGCCAGCACGCGCTGGCGTTCATGGCGCGCTACCGGATGCACGTGATCATCAGCGACCAGCGCATGCCGGGCATGACCGGCGTGGAACTGTTGCGCAAGGCGCGCGTCCTGTCGCCAGGCACCATGCGCATCCTGCTCACCGGCTATGCAGACCTCGCCGCGATCGCCGGCTCGATCAACGACGGCGAGATCTACCGTTTCGTATCCAAGCCGTGGGACAACAACGAGCTGCGCGGCATCGTGCGCGAGGCGGTGTCGATCTCCACCGAACTGGCCGAGCTCGGGGTCCAGCCCCAGCACGTCGCCGAGCCGCAGATCGCACAGTCGATACTCGTGGTCGACGCCGACTCGGGCCTCTACCGCTCGACCCGGGAGCTGCTCACCGACGTCGGACCGGTACGGCATGCCGCGTCTCCCGAGGCCGCGATCAGCGAACTGGAAGCCGGCGACATCGCGGTCGTGCTGTTCGACCTCGATGCCGGACGGGCGAACGACAACGCCAACCTGATCAAGATCCTCAAGCAGGACTATCCGCAGCTCCTCGTGATCGTGGTCACCGAGGCTTCGGACTCCGACCTCATGATCGGCCTGATCAACGAGGCCCGGATCTTCCGCTTCATCAACAAGCCGGTCGCCCTGCGCGTGCTGCGCACGCACCTGATCGCCGCGCTCGAGCGCGCGCAGGCTTTTGCCGTCGAACCCCAGCTGGTCCGGGTCCAGGCTCCCGAGCCCACCGCCGCACCGCGCCTCGCACTGCCCGAGGGATGGCTCGGCCGGCTGCGCACCCTCGGCGAGCGCATCGGCCTGGGTCGCCGCCGCTGATCGAGGCGGGCCGGGTCAGGATCCGGCCAGCCAGTCGCGTGCGGTCAGGTAGTGCTCGAGCAGGCGTGCCTCCTCGCTCCCCGGCGCAGGGCGATGGTCATAGCGCCACTCCACCCGCGGAGGCATCGACATCAGGATCGACTCGGTGCGTCCCCCGCTCTGCAGTCCGAACAGCGTCCCGCGGTCGAACACGAGATTGAACTCGACGTAGCGACCGCGCCGGATCGCCTGCCATGCGCGCTCGCGTTCGCCGTAGGCCGTCGCGCGGCGCCGCTCGACGATGGGTATGTAGGCCTCGAGGAAATGCTCGCCCACCGAACGGGTCAGCGCGAACGCCGAGGGAAAATCCGGCTCGCTCAGGTCGTCGAAGAAGATGCCGCCGACTCCGCGCGGCTCGTCGCGGTGCCGCAGGAAGAAATAGCGGTCGCACCAGGCCTTGTATTCGGCATGCCGCCCGCGACCGTGCGCGTCGAGCGCATCCCGGCAGGTCGCGTGGAAGTGGACCGCGTCCTCGTCGTAACCGTAATACGGCGTGAGATCCATGCCGCCGCCGAACCACCACACCGGCACGCCGGACTCGCCGGCCGGCACGCGGGCGATGAAGAAGCGCACGTTCATGTGGACGGTCGGAACGTACGGGTTGCGCGGGTGCAGCACCAGCGACACGCCCATCGCCTCGAAGCCGCGCCCGGCCAGTTCGGGACGCCCGGCACTCGCCGACGGGGGCAGGCGATCGCCCACGACATGGGAGAAGTTCACGCCACCGCGCTCGAACAGGCCGCCGTCCTCGAGCACGCAGGACATCCCGCCACCGCCCGCAGGACGCTCCCACGTATCGCGACGGAACGCCGATCCGTCCACGCGCTCGAGCGTGCCCACGATGTCCTGCTGCAGTCCGGTCAGGAACCGGCGCACTTCGCCGGCGTCAATGTCGCTCATCGGTTTCCAGTCTCCCTGCCAGTCCGCTCCGCCCGCATCAATGCGCCGATCGGCCCGTCGCCCGGTGGCCGATGTCGCGTCGCCACTGCGCACCGTTGAACCGGATCGCCTCGACTCCCGCATAGGCGGCCTGCTGCGCCGAGCGCACGGTGTCGCCCAGGGCGGTGACGCACAGCACGCGTCCCCCGGCCGTGACCACCTTGCCCTCGCGCAACGCAGTGCCCGCGTGGAACACATGCCGGTCGTTCGTGGGAGGCGGCAGCCCGGTGATCGCATCCCCGCTGCGCGGCGAGTCGGGATAGCCCGCGGCGGCCATGACCACGCCGACGGCCACGCGGCGATCCCAGGCGGCCTCCGCCTGATCAAGCCGGCCGTCGATCGCCGCTTCGATCAGGTCGGCCAGGTCGGATTTCAGCCGCATCATGATCGGCTGGGTCTCCGGATCACCGAGGCGGCAGTTGAACTCGAGCACCGAGGGCGTGCCGTCGGGCGCGATCATCAGGCCCGCATAGAGGAACCCGCTGAAGGGCGTGCCCTCGGCTGCGAGGCCGGCAATCGCCGGGTGGATCACCTCGCGCATCACCCGGGCATGCAGCGCCGGGGTCACGACCGGGGCGGGCGAGTAGGCTCCCATCCCCCCGGTGTTGGGTCCGCGGTCGCCGTCGAGCAGGCGCTTGTGGTCCTGGCTGCTCGCCAGCGCCAGCGTCGCGCGCCCGTCGCTCATCACGATGAAGCTCGCCTCCTCGCCGGCGAGGAAACCCTCGATCACGACCCGGGCGCCGGCATGTCCCAGCGAGCGCCCGACCAGGAAACGATCGACCGCGGCGTGCGCATCCTGCACGTCCGTGGCAACCACCACCCCCTTGCCGGCGGCCAGTCCGTCGGCCTTGACGACGATCGGCGCGCCGACGCCGTCGAGATACCGATGCGCTGCCGCCGGTTCGTCGAACACCGCGTAGGGCGCGGTGGGGATGTGGTGGCGAAGCATGAACGACTTGGCGAACTCCTTGGAACTCTCCAGGCGCGCCGCCGCCGCCGTCGGCCCGAAGATGCGCAGGCCTGCGGCACGGAATGCGTCGACGACGCCTGCGGCCAGCGGCGCTTCCGGCCCGACGACGGTGAACGCGATGCCCTGGGTCCGGGCGAAGTCGACCTGGTGTTCGATCGAGGGAAGGTCGACGTTGACCACGCCCTCCTCGACGCCCGTCCCGGCGTTACCGGGCGCGACATAGACGCACTGGACCCGGGGCGAACGGGCCAGCTTCCAGGCGATCGCGTGTTCGCGACCTCCTCCCCCGATGACCAGCAGCTTCATCGATCCTCTCCTGGGCGGTCGGCGGCGGAGTGCGGCGCTCCGCGCGGACCATGATGCATCGTAGCAGGTCGCGACGGCGGGCCCGTGACCTCAGTGGCGGAAGTGGCGAACGCCGGTGAACAGCATCGCCACCGATCGTTCGTCGGCCGCAGCGACCACCTCGGCGTCGCGTACGCTGCCGCCGGGTTGGACCACGGCCCGGGCGCCCGCCTCGGCGAGAGCTTCGAGCCCGTCGCGGAACGGAAAGAACGCGTCCGACGCCACGCAGGAGCCCTGCAGGTCCAGTCCGGCCTCGCCCGCCTTGATGCGCGCGATGCGCACGCTGTCGATCCGGCTCATCTGGCCGGCGCCGATCCCCAGCGTCTGGCCGTCGCGCACGAACACGATCGCATTCGACTTGACGTGGCGCACCACCCGCCAGGCGAAGGCGAGGTCGCGGCGCTGGGATGCATCCGGCTCCGAGCGCGTCACCAGGCGCGCGGCCGCGATCTCGTCGGCGCCGCCATCGGCCTGCTGCGCGAGCAGCCCGCCACCGACGCGCGCGAGCGAAAGCCGGTTCCGCGCCCTGCCCTCGCCGGTTTCGAGCACGCGCAGTCCCGGGCGGGAGGCGAACACCGCGAGCGCCTCCGCGCTGATGGCGGGTGCGATCACCACCTCGGCGAACTGGCCGCAGACCGCGCGTGCGCAGTGCTCGTCGATCGCGGCGCTGAAGGCGATGATGCCGCCGAACGCCGAGGTCGGATCGGTCGCGAAGGCTCGGCGATAGGCCTGCTCGGCGTCGGTCGCCAGCGCAACACCACAGGGGTTCGCATGCTTGACGATCACGCATGCGACCGCATCGAAGCCGGCGTCGCCGAGGTCGCGCGCGCACTCCCACGCGGCATCGGCATCCGCGATGTTGTTGTACGACAGTTCCTTGCCCTGGAGCTGGCGGGCACCGGCGATGGTGCCGGCCACCGCCGCCGCGGGTCCGGCGTCGCGGTAGAACGCCGCGGACTGGTGGGGGTTCTCCCCGTAGCGCAACGTCGCCAGGCGCGTGAAGGTGAGGTCGAGCTGCCCGGGCCACGCATCCGCAGGTGGTGGTACCTGGCCTCCGGATGCCTCGACCCGACCCAGCCAGCCGCTGATCGCCGCGTCGTAGGCGGCTGTATGGGCATAGGCCTTGCGCGCGAGCGCGAAGCGCGTCGAGGCATCGGTCGAGCCGTCGCGCTCGATCTGTTCCGCCACCCGCGCGTAGTCGTCCGGATCGGTCAGGATGGCCACGTACGGGTAGTTCTTGGCGGCCGCGCGAATCAGCGCCGGGCCCCCGATGTCGATGTTCTCGATCGCCTGGTCGAGGCAGACGTCGGGTCGCGCCACCGTTTCGCGGAACGGATACAGGTTGACCACGACCAGCGATATCGGACGGATGCCGGCCGCGTCGATGGCCGAGCGGTGCGAGGGAAGATCCGGGCGCGCGAGGATCGCGCCGTGCACCATCGGATGCAGCGTCTTGACCCGGCCGTCGAGCATCTCGGGAAAGCCGGTGAGCGCCGACACCTCGATGACCGGAAGGCCCGCCTCGCGCAAATGCGCGGCGGTACCGCCGGTGGAGACCAGTTCCCATCCCGCCGCGACCAGGCGGCGCGCGAGCTCTGCGACGCCGCGCCGGTCGGAGACCGACAGCAGGGCCCGACGCGCGGTATCGCTCACTGCCGCCCCCCGTCGAGGCCGTGCTCGCGCATCTTCTTGCGCAGCGTGTTGCGGTTCAGCCCGAGGATCGCCGCCGCCCGGCTCTGGTTGCCCGACGCCCGCTCGAGCACGCTCTGCAGCATCGGCCGCTCCACGCTCTGGATGACCAGGTCGTAGAGCGCGTGGGGCTTGCCGCCGTCCAGATCGCGGAAGTACCCGTCGATGGCGCGGCGCACGCTGCGCGCGAGTTCGCTCTCTTCGCTCATGGTCCTCTACCTGCCTGCCGGAGCCGGAGCGGATGCTCGCACGCCCCTCGCGTGATTGTTGTAGCGCGGCGGCGCGGGGTGCGCCGGCACCCGGAACGCGCCGACGCGCGCGGACTGAAGCGCGCAGAACGCGGCGACGGCCGCCACCTGCTCCTCGGCCCGGGTCGCCGCGTTCACCTGCTCGCGCAGGCGCGTCGCCTCGGTCGATGCCCCCGCCTCGCCGAGAGCGTGAAGGTACCAGCCCAGATGCTTTCGCGCGATCCGGACGCCGCTGTGCTCGCCATAGAACGCGTGCATCGCCTGAAGGTGATCGAGCACGATCGCCGACCACTCCGTCGCGCCCGGGGCTGCGGGAGCAGGCTCACCTGCCAGCGCCGCGGCGATCTCGCGGAAGATCCACGGACGTCCGAACGCGCCTCGCCCGATCATCAGGGCGTCGGCCCCGGTCTCGCGCAGCACGGCTCGCGCCTGGTCCGGCGCGACGATGTCGCCGTTGGCAATGAGGGGTATCGAGACCGCCTCGCGCACGCGAGCGATCGTGGAATACTCGGCCTGGCCCTCGAAGGCGTCGGCCCGGGTGCGCCCGTGTACCGTCAGGGCGCGGATGCCGGCCGACTGGGCGATGCGCGCGATGGTCGGCGCATTGCGGTGCTCGCGATCCCAGCCGGTGCGGATCTTGAGCGTGACCGGCACGTCGACCGCGGCAACCACCGCTTCGAGGATGCGCGCCACCAGCGTCTCGTCGCGCAGCAGCGCGGATCCGGCCGCCACGTTGCATACCTTCTTGGCCGGGCAACCCATGTTGATGTCGATGACCTGCGCGCCACGCTCGACGTTGAAGCGCGCGGCATCGGCGAGCATCGCCGGATCGGCGCCCGCGATCTGGGCGACCACCGGCCCGGGTTCACCCGCATGGTCGGTGCGCATCAGCGTCTTCGCGCTCTCGCGCAGGCGCGGGTCCGATGCCACCATTTCGGACACGGCCATGCCCGCCCCCATGCGCCGGCACAGCGCACGGAAAGGCCGATCGGTCACCCCGGCCATCGGGGCGACGACCAGCGGGGGCGAGATCACGTGGTCACCGATGCGCATGAACGCCAGCCTGCAGGAGGATCAGCACGCCACCGGGCGGCCGCGGTCGCGCATGCCTGTCGCGCGGGGGACGGATTGTAATGATCCGCTGCCGGCGCTGCAAAACCGATCGACGGTGGCCGTCAGGCGCCGAACACCAGCGTCGAGAGCACCTGCCGCCGAACCGCGGGCACGGCGTCGAGTGCCGCGATGCCCAGCCCGCGCGCCACGCGCATCGGCAGCCAGTCGACGGCCGTCAGGCGCGCCAGCGCATCGGTGGCGCCGATCGTGAGGCTGCGGTCGAGCCGGCGGCCGTCGAGGCGCCGGGCGACATGCCGCTGCTCGGAGGTCGCATCGGCGGTGGCCGGCCAGTCGCGTGCGATCGCCCAGGCGTCGCGCAACCCGAGGTTGAGCCCCTGCCCGGCCACCGGATGCAGCGCCTGCGAGGCGTTGCCGATGGGCACCACGCGGCTGCCGGGCGCGGTGCGGGTGCGCGCCAGTGAAAGTGGAACCGCCGCGGGTGGCTCCCGCCAGCGGCAACTGCCTGCCACGGCGCCGGCGGCCTGCGTCAGCGCGCGCGACTGCTGGTCGATCGAGCCGAGCAGCATCGCGCTCGCATCGGCCTGCGGCATCACCCACACGCAGGCATGGCGCCCGGCGCGCGGCAGCAGCGCCAGCGGACCGCGGCCCGCGAAGCGTTCGCAGGCCGTACCCGGCGCAAGATCCGCGCAGTCGACGTCGCCGACCAGCGCCACCTGTCGATACGGGTGCGCGGTACGCTGCAGGACGCCCCCCCCGTCGACACCCTCGGCGCCGTCGGCCAGCAGCACCCATGCGGCCTGCCATGCGCCGGCGGGGCCGCTGACCCGCGCGCCGTCGCCCAGCGGCGCGAGGGCCTCCACGCGCGCCTCGTGGACGACCTCGACCGATGCGGCGTCCAGGGCCTGCGCGCACGAGCGGGCCAGATCGGCATAGTCGACCACATGGCCCAGCGCGGGCACTCCGAGTTCGCGCGCCGACAGTTCCATCGTGCCGAACATCCCGCGCTCGGAGACCACGACCCGGTCGATCGGATCGGCGCGGGCAACCCCCGGCCATACGCCGCATCGCTCCAGCACGAGGCGACTGCCCCAGGACAGCGCCAGCGACCGTCGATCGTGGCGCCACGCCCCGCGCGGGCGGGCGTCGAGCAGCATCACCGGCACGCCGGCGGCCGCCAGCGCGAGGCCGGCAACCGCGCCGACCGGGCCGGCGCCCACGACGATGACCCGCGGCGATACGCTCACGATTCGCTCACGCGCGCGGCCGCTCGCGCATCCAGGCCTCGATATCCGCCACGGCCTTGGGCGCATCCGGCGTGAGCACCTCGCACCCGTCTTCGGTGACGAGCACGTCGTCCTCGATGCGGATGCCGATGTTCCAGAAGCGCTCGGGCACGCCTTCGCCCGGCCGTACATAGCAGCCCGGCTCGACGGTGGTCACGTTGCCGGGCTGCAGGCGCACCCAGTCGCCGGACTCCCGGTCCTTGTATTCGCCGGCGTCATGCACGTCGAGGCCGAGCCAGTGTCCGGTGCGGTGCATGTAGAAGCGTCGGTAGTCGCCCGACTCGATCACCCGCTCGACCGGCCCCTGCAGCAGCCCGAGATCGACGAACCCGCGCGCGAGCACCGCGACCGCCGCATCGTGCGGGGCCTGCCAGCTGGCCCCGGGCGCGACCGCGGCGATGGCTGCCGCCTGCGCGGCCAGCACGCACTCGTAGAGCGCGCGCTGCTCGCCGGTAAAACGCCCGTCGATCGGGAACGTGCGCGTGATGTCCGATGCGTAGCCGTCCAGTTCGCAGCCGGCATCGATCAGCAGCAGTTCGCCCGGGCGCAGCGCCGCGTCGTTCTCGACGTAGTGCAACACGCAGGCGTTGGCGCCCGCGGCGACGATGGACGGATAGGCCGGGGCCTGCGCGCCGCTGCGCCTGAACTCGTGCAGGAGTTCCGCCTCGACTTCATATTCGTGGCGACCCGGCAGGGCCGCGTGCATCGCGCGCCGATGCGCGCGCCCGGAGATCGCGGCCGCCCGGCGCATGGTCGCGATCTCGCCCGCATCCTTGATCCGACGCATCTCGTCGATCGGGCCACGGATCTCGGCCAGCAGGTCGGGCGCCCGCACCCCGCTGCGCGCGCGTACCCGTACCGCCGCCAGCCAGCCGGAGACCTGCTGGTTCCAGGCGGCGCTCTCGCCGAGCACGCAGTGCAGGACGGGCTGGTCGGCCAGCAGGTCGGGCATCCGCGCATCCAGCTCGTCGATGGGATAGGCCTCGTCGAACCCGAAGCGCACGCGTGCGGCCTCGGGACCGTGGCGGCGCCCGTCCCAGAGTTCGCGATCCGGGTCACGCGGACGGCAGAACAGGATGTGGCGCGGCGTGGCGCCCGCGACCAGCACCAGTACCGCCTCGGGCTCGGCAAAGCCGGTCAGATAGAAGAAATGGCTGTCGAACCGGTAGGGGTGGTGGGTGTCTCGATTGCGCACCGACTCGGGCGCGGTCGCCAGCACGGCGACGCCCTCGCGCAGCCGGACAGCCAGCCGCTCGCGCCGCGCGCGCGCCGGCTGCGCGCAGGGCAGCGCGACGCACTCGCCCGGGACGGCAACGGGATCGATCGGACGGACTTCGGACATGCGCACGCTCCAGGGGACAGCAGGGCCTTGCCGGCACCGATTATAGGGACGGCCTGCGCTCAGAAGCCCTCGCGCAACGCGCGATCGAGTTCGGCCAGCCGCTGCGGCGTACCGATGTCGAACCAGCGCCCGCGATGCCGCTCCGCGCACAGCGCGTCGCGATCCCGCGCGGCGAACAGCCGGGGCGCCAGCGGCGCCCGGGTACCCGGCACCAGGTCGGCGAACAGCCTGGGGCGGTACACGCCGACACCGGCATAGGTGAGGCGCTCGTCGCCCGACTGCGGTCGGGACACCACGCGCATCGCGCGCAGGTCGAAATCGCCGGCCGCGTGGTGCGGCGGGTTGTCGACCAGCAGCAGGTGCGCGTCGATCCGCGGGTCGTCCAGTGCGCGACGCGCACGACCGACGAAGCTCGAGAAGTCGAGGTCGGTCCAGATGTCGCCGTTGACCAGCAGGAAGGGCTCGTCGTGCGGGAGCAGGCCGCGCTCGAGCGCGAGCGCGATGCCGCCGGCCGTCTCCAGCGCCTCGCCCTCGCGCGACCAGTCGATCCGCAGGCCGTGCGCCCGACCGTCGCCGAGCGCCTGCTCCAGGCGCTCGCCCAGGTGCGCAGTGTTCACCACCACCCGCGAGAGCCCTGCGCGCGCCAGCGCATCGAGCAGATGCGCGATCAGCGCGCGGCCTCCCGCGGGCAGCAGCGGCTTCGGACACCGGTCGGTCAGGGGCCGCATCCGCTCGCCGCGTCCGGCGGCGAGGATCATGGCGATCACGAGGCGACCGACCGATGGAAGGACAGTCCGCCGGCGACCGGCTCGACATCGAGCCAGCGCAGCAGTGGCGACAACTCCGCATAGCGGCCGCAGGCCGCGATCAGGTAGCGTCGAACCCTCGGGATGTCGGCCAGGTAGCGATGCTTGCCGTCGCGGTGAGCCAGCCGGGCGAAGATGCCCATCACCTTCAGGTGCCGCTGCACGCCCATCCACTCGAAGTCGCGATAGAACGTCCCGAAGTCATCGGGCAGCGCGATCCCCGCCTCGCGAGCCGCCTCCCAGTAGCGGATGGCGCGGTCGATCACCACCGACTCCTCGGCGTCGACATAGGCGTCGCGCAGCAGCGAGACGAGGTCGTAGGTCACCGGCCCGAGCACGGCATCCTGGAAATCGAGCACCCCCAGCCCCTCGGGGCTCGCCATGAGATTGCGCGAGTGGTAGTCGCGATGCACGAACACGCGCGGCTGGGCGAGGCTGCCGTCGACGATGCGCACGAACACGGCCTCGAGGGAGGCCCGGTCGCGTTCGGCGAGCGGTTGGCCGAGATGCCGATCGAGATACCAGTCGGGAAACAGCGCGAGTTCCCGCGACAGCAGCGCCCGGTCGTAGGGCGCCAGCCCCCGCGCAGCGATCGCCTGCATGCGCACCAGCGTGGCGATGGCATCGCGGTACAGCCGCTCTTCCCGGTCGGGGCCTGCGCCGGCCAGCACGTCGAGCAGGGTGTCGCGACCGAGGTCGGTGAGCAGCAGGTAGCCCTGTTCGGACTGCGCGATGACCCTGGGAGCCCGGATCCCCGCGGCCTCGAGCAGGGCGGCGACCGCGACGAAGGGCCCGCAGTCCTCGTGCGCGGGCGGGGCGTCCATCACGATCAGCGTACGCGCGGGCGCGGGCGTCGTCAGCCGGAAGTAGCGGCGGAAGCTCGCATCGGCCGAAGCCGGCTCGAGCACGACCGGCCCTTCGGCGCCCAGCACCGCCCCCGCCCAGGCGGCGGCGGCCTCGCGCCGCGGATCTTCGTCCTTCGCGGGCATCGCGACGAGGTCATCGGGCCGGGGGGGCATGCGGGCGTCGGGGTCGGTCTCCATGGCCGTCGATTATCGCGCAGCGCGGCGCGCATCCCGCGATTGCCTGGCCTGGCGATTTGTGCGAACGTTTCGGCGCCGCTTCCACCATTGCTCCCTCATGCGCCGTTCGACCTGCCGGCTGGCATGCGCGGCGCTGCTGGCGCTGGGACCGGGCGTCGGCCACGCCCAGGCTCCGGCGCCCGGCCTGAGCCTGCGCACCGAACCGGATCTCCTCCGCATCCCGGCCGACCGCCGCGATCCGCTGCCCCTCTTCATCGAGGCCGACCGGCTCTACGGCCAGGGCCGCGAGGAGATCGAAGCCGAGGGCAACGCAGTGCTCCGCCGGCGGGGCCAGGCACTGTTTGCCGACCGCATCCGCCACACCGCCAGCGACGGGGATGTCACCGCCGAGGGCAGCGTGGTCCTGGTGCACCGCCTGAACGAGGTGCGCGGCCCCTACCTGTTCCTCAACATCGTGCGCGAGACCGGCTTCATGGAGTGGCCGGACTACTTCCTGCCCGAATTCGGCGGCCGCGGCTCCGCCCGGCGGATGTTCATCGAAGCCGAGGACCGCCTGCGCGTGGAGCGTGCCGAGTACACCACCTGCGGCCCGGGCGTGGACGACTGGTACATCCGGGCCGACGAACTGCTGATCGACCAGTCCCGCAACAGCGGTCTCGCCCGCGGGGCCACGCTCGAGTTCCTCGGCGTACCGATCTTCTACACGCCGGTGCTCTCGTTTCCGCTGTCTGCCGAGCGCAAGTCGGGGTTTCTCGCCCCCACGCTGTCGATCTCCGGCCGCAACGGTCCGGAGGTCTTCACGCCCTACTACTGGGCCATCGCGCCGAACCGCGACTACACCGCCACGCCGCGACTGATCACGCGCCGCGGCGTGCAACTGGGCAACGAGTTCCGCTATCTCGAACCCGACTACCGCGGCGAACTCCGGGCGGAATACCTGCCCTCTGACCGCGTGACCCAGGACAACCGCTACCTGCTCGCCGCACGGCACCTGCACTCGTTCGGCACCGACGCCCTCGGCGGTCGCTGGACGGGGGTGGTCGACATGCAGAAGGTGTCCGACGACTTCTACTTCCGCGACCTGTCCACCCGCATCGCGCTCACCTCGCAGGCCAACCTGCTGCGCGACGCCACCCTTGCCCGCCTGTCCGAGTCGGGCACGCTGATCGCGCGCATGCAGCGCTTCCAGACCCTGCAGGATCCGCTCGCTCCGGTCACCCCGCCGTACGCACGACTGCCGCAGGTCGCGCTGAACAGTTCGCGCCTGGACGTGAACGGCTTCGACCTCGGGATGGCCGCCGAGTACGTCAACTTCTCCCACCCCACGCTGCCGCGTGGCCAGCGTACCGTCTTCAACCCCAGCATCACGTTGCCGCTGCAGAACGAGTACGGGTTCGTGCGGCCGCGCATCGCGCTGCACGCCACGCACTATGCGATGGACCCGCAGTCCTCCAGCCTGCCCGCGTCGACGCGGGTGCTCCCGATCATGTCCGTGGACAGCGGCGTCGTGTTCGAGCGCGATACCCGGATGTTCTCGCGCGACCTCGTGCAGACCCTCGAGCCGCGGCTGTTCTACGCCTACATTCCGTATCGCGACCAGTCGAAGCTCCCGGTCTTCGACAGCGCGCTCCCCGACCCCAGCCTGGTCACGCTGTTCCAGGAAAACCTCTACTCGGGCAGCGATCGCATCGCCGACGCGAACCAGATCACCGCCGGGGCGGTCTCGCGGCTGATCGATCCCGCGAACGGGCACGAGCGGCTGCGCCTCGCGCTCGCCCAGCGGTTCTACATGCAGGACCTGCAGGTCAGCCTGCCGGGCACCAACGGTCGAGACCGCTCGAAATCCGACCTGCTCGCCGCGGTCTCGGCGCGACTCGTGCCGGCTTGGAGCGTGGAGGCAGGTGCGCAGTACAGCACTTCGCAGTCGCAGTTCGCCCGCCAGGCGCTCGGGGTACGCTACATGCCCGAGCCCGGTCGCCTGGTCAACGCCGCCTATCGTTACAACCGGGGCCAGCTCGAGCAACTGGACTTCTCCGGGCAGTGGCGATTCTCCGACCGCTGGTCGACGCTCGGCCGCTACAACTTCTCGCTGAGCGACCGCTCGATTCTGGAGGCGCTCGCTGGCTTCCAGTATGATGAAGCATGCTGGAGCTTCCGGTTCATCGCCAGCCGCATTGCCGTCGCCACGCAGCAGGCCAACACCACCCTCTTCTTCCAGATCGAGCTGCGAGGCCTCTCGCGCGTAGGGTCCAACCCGCTCGAACTCCTCCGGCGCAGCATCCCCGGCTACACCGAAACCGAGGTGAACCGGCTGCAGCCGCCCGATGAGCTCCCGTACCCGATGCGCTAGCGCAGGCCGCCGCGCCCGATTCCCGATGACCTCCCGCGCATCGCCACTCCCCACCCCTGGCGCTCGCCCCGGACGCGCACTGGCCCTCGCGCTCGTGGTCGCGCTCGCGCCGTTGCCGGCCTTCGGCCAGGCGGGCACCCCGCGCAAGGTGCTGACCCTCGATCGCATCGTTGCGGTGGTCAACGGCGAGGTCGTCACGCGGCACGATCTCAACCAGCGCGTCCGCCTCGTCTCCGCCCAGCTCGCGCAGCAGAAGACCCCGCTGCCGGCCGCGGACGTGCTCGAGCGGCAGGTACTCGAGCGGGTGATCTCCGACCGCGTCCTGCTCCAGCACGCGCGCGACAGTGGCATCCGCATCGAGGACGGGCAGCTCGAGAAGATCCTCGCGCGGGTGGCCGCCGACAACAAGATGAGCCTGCCCGAATTCCGCCAGGCCCTCGAACGCGACGGCCTGTCCTTCGCACGTTTCCGGGAAGACATCCGCGACGAGGTGACCCTGGTGCGGCTGCGCGAGCGGGAGGTCGACTCCCGCATCGTCGTCACCGAGGCCGAGATCGACAACTTCCTCAGGACGCGCGAAACCCAGCAGGGCGCGGCCGAGGAACTCGCACTCGCACACATCCTCGTGCGGCTGCCCGAAGGCGCCTCCCCCGAGCAGATCGCCGAGCGCCGCGCGCGGGCCGAGCAGGCATTGCTGGCGGTACGCGGCGGCGCGGACTTCGGCCAGATCGCCGCATCCTTCTCCGACGCTCCCGACGCCCTGAAAGGCGGCGACATGGGGTCCCGACCGCTCGACCGCTGGCCCGTGCTGTTCGCCGAAGCCAGCCGCACCCTCAAGGTCGGCGATGTCTCCGGCGTGCTGCGCAGCCCCGCCGGCTTCCATATCCTGCGGGTGTCGGCACGCCGCGCCTCGAGCTCGCCGGTCATCGTCCAGCAGACGCGCGCGCGCCACATCCTCATCCGCATCAACGAGCTCGCCTCGGAGAACGACGCCCGCAACCGGCTCAGCGTCCTGCGCGATCGCATCGCGAACGGCGCGTCCTTCAACGAACTCGCGCGTCTTCATTCCGACGACGGCAGCGCGGCACGTGGAGGGGAACTGGGCTGGCTGTCGCCCGGCGATACCGTCCCCGAATTCGAGCGCGCGATGGACGCGCTCAAGCCCGGGGAGTTGAGCCCGCCGGTGCGCACCGATTTCGGGATGCACCTGATCCAGGTCGCCGAGCGTCGCAGCGAGGATCTGACCGCCGAGCGCCAGCGGCTGCTCGCCCGCCAGACGATCCGCGCACGCAAGGCCGACGAGGCGGTGCAGGAATGGGTGCGCCAGTTGCGCGACCGCGCGTTCGTCAGCATCCGGCTCGACGAACCCTGAACGCCCGTGAGCGCCGTACCCGCCCGGGGCGAGTCCGTGGTCTCGATCACCGTCGGCGAGCCCGCCGGCATCGGGCCCGATCTCTGCGTGAGCCTGGCGCTGTCGCCGCCCGCGGGCGCGCGCCTGCTGCTGCTGGGCGATGCGATGGTGCTGGAGGCGCGGGCGCGCGCGCTCGGGGCCGCGGTGAGCTTCGACCGGCTGGGCGCGGATGATCCCGTGCCCGCAGCGCGCCCCGGCCACCTGCCCGTGCTGCATGTCCCGGTCGCGGCCCCGGTGCGCGCCGGGATGCTCGATACCGCCAACGCAAGCCATGTGCTGCAGCTGATCGACACCGCCGTGGACGGCTGCCTGTCCGGCCGCCAGGCCGCCATGGTCACCTGCCCGGTGCACAAGGGGGTGATCAACGACGCCGGCATCGCCTTCACCGGCCATACCGAGCGCCTGGCCGAGCGCACCGGTACCGATCGGGTGGTCATGATGCTGAGCGGCGGCGGGATGCGGGTCGCGCTCGCCACCACCCACCTGCCGCTCGCGGCGGTACCCGCAGCCATCACGCCGGCCCTGCTCGACGCCACGCTCGCCGTGATGCACGCGGCCCTGCGCCGCGACTTCGGGATCGACTCGCCTCGCATCCTGGTCGCGGGCCTGAACCCCCATGCGGGGGAAGGCGGACACCTCGGTCGCGAGGAGATCGAGACCATCGGGCCGGCGCTGGCTCGGGCCCGCGCCCTGGGCATCGATGCCCGCGGGCCGTTGCCTGCGGACACGCTGTTCAATCCGGACCGGCTCGCCGAGGCCGACGCGGTGCTGGCGATGTATCACGACCAGGGACTGCCCGTCCTCAAGCACGCAAGCTTCGGGCGCGGGGTCAACATCACCCTGGGCATGCCGATCGTCCGCACCTCGGTAGACCACGGCACGGCGCTCGATCTCGCGGGCAGCGGCAGGGCCGATCCCGGCAGCCTTCGCGAGGCCGTGGTCGAGGCGATCGCCATCGCACGCCGCCGCGCGCATCCCTGAAGACCGTGGACGCGCACCGCGCCCGGCGCCGCTTCGGCCAGAACTTCCTCGTCGACCCGGGAGCCATCGCGGCCATCGTTGCCGCGGTCGACCCGCGCCCCGGCGACACGGTCGTGGAGATCGGCCCCGGGCTGGGTGCCCTGACCGGGCCGCTCGCCCGGGCGGCAGGCGAGCTTCACGTGATCGAACTCGACCGCGATCTCGCCTCGACCCTGCCTGCGCGACTGCCCGGAGCGGCGCTGAACATCCACCAGGGCGACGTACTGCGCTTCGACTTCGACAGGTTGCCGCCGCCCCTGCGGGTGGTGGGTAATCTCCCCTACAACATCTCCTCCCCGATCCTGTTGCGGCTGGTCGACATCGCCGATCGACTGCGTGACGCGCACGTCATGCTCCAGCGCGAAGTCGCCCTGCGGATCGCCGCCGACCCGGGCACGGGCGACTACGGCCGCCTGTCGGTCGTCCTGCAGTACCGATTCGAGGTCGAGCACCTGTTCGACCTCGGCCCGCATGCCTTCCGCCCCGCACCGAAGGTCCACTCGAGCGTGGTGCGCCTGCAGCCGAGGCCCGCGACGCGACCCCGCGCACGCGACGAGCACGCGTTCTCGCGCGTGGTGCAGGCAGCGTTCTCGCAGCGGCGCAAGATGCTGCGCAACACGCTGCGCGGCCTGTTCGACGAGGCACGACTGGCCGCGCTGGGCGTGGATCCGGCCGCGCGCGCCGAGACGCTCGAGGTGTCGGACTTCATCCGGCTGGCGGACGCCTGCCCGGCCGCAGCGCCCGGTGAGGTACTGCCCGAGGATCCGTCGATCGGCGCAGGCCCGCGCGCGTAGTCGCCCGGGCCCCAGGGACACCCGAAGGGCCGCGGCGCACTGCACGCCGGGCCGCAGGCGTCCGGTCAGCCGGAGGCGCGATGACGTGGGCGAGGCGGGTGACCTCCTGGGCGTCCGGGTCCCGCCGTTCGGGCGGGGTCCGGCATGCCGCAGGCCGCGGCCGCGGCGGTCGATCGGTCCGAGCGGGACTAAGCCTGGCTGCCGCGCTGGATGAACTCGATCTTGTAGCCGTCCGGGTCCTCGACGAAGGCGATCACGGTCGTGCCGTGCTTCATCGGACCGGCCTCGCGGGTCACCTTGCCACCGCGCGCGCGAACGCGCTCGCAGGCAGCCGCCGCGTCCTCGACCTCGACGGCCACGTGGCCGTAGCCCGTGCCGAGATCGTAGCGATCGGTGTCCCAGTTGTGGGTGAGTTCGAGGACGGCGGCGCGGGCCTCGTCGTCGTAACCGACGAACGCGTTGGTGAAGCGACCCCCGGGATAGTCCTTGCGCCGGAGCAGCCTCATGCCGAGCACCTCGGTATAGAACGCGATCGAGCGTTCGAGGTTGCCGACCCGGATCATGGTGTGCAGCAGGCGCACGTCAGATCTCGACCATCTCGAAGTCTTCCTTGCGTGCGCCGCACTCCGGGCAGGTCCAGTTGGGCGGCACGTCCTCCCAGCGCGTACCGGGCGCGATGCCTTCCTCGGGCGATCCGGCTTCCTCGCTGTAGATCCAGCCGCAGACCAGGCACATCCACGACTTGAAGGGGGCGTTGGCGTCGCTCATGAGCAGGTTTCCCGATGGGGTTGCGCCGGGCGCCGCGATGGGCTTGCGGCGAAGTGTCTACAATGCACCGAACCGAATCGAAGTGTAACCGAAGGCCGTCCGGCCCTGATCCCGATGCCCGATGCTCCGCCCGAAACACCCCCGGTCGTTCTGGTCTTCGCTGCCAACGATCCCAGCGGCGGAGCCGGCCTGCAGGCGGATCTGCTCACCCTCGCGAGCATGGGCTGCCATCCTGCGCCGGTGCTCACCGCACTCACCGTGCAGGACACCCGGGGCGTCGAGGACATCCTGCCGATCGACGCCGAGTGGGTGGCCGATCAGGCGCGCTGCGTGCTCGAGGACATGCCGGTGGCGGCCTTCAAGCTCGGCGTTCTCGGCAGCGTGGAGACGATCGCGGCGATCGCCGAGGTGGTCGCCGACTACCCGGATGTGCCGCTGATCCTCGACCCGGTGCTCGCCTCGGGTCGCGGCGACAGCTTCGCCAACGACGAGGCGATCGCCGCCATGCGCGAGCTGTTGCTGCCCCAGACGACGATCATCACCCCGAACAGCTACGAGGCGAGAAGGCTCGTCGCCGACGAGCGCGAGGACGAGGAGCTCGACCTCGCCACCTGCGCCCGTCGACTGATCGCCGCCGGATGCGAGTACGCACTGATCACCGGCACCCACGAGAACACCATGCAGGTGGTCAATCGCCTGTTCGGCGAAAACGGCGAACTGCGCAGCGATGCCTGGACGCGCCTGCCCGGCAGCTACCACGGGTCGGGCTGCACGCTCGCCTCGGCACTGACCGCCGCGCTGGTCAACGGCCTGTCGGTCGAAGAGGCCGCCCGCGATGCCCAGGAATACACGTGGCAGTCGCTGGAGGCGGGCTTTCGTCCGGGAATGGGGCAGTTCATCCCCGACCGGCTGTTCTGGGCACGTGCCGAAGCCCGCTCGGCAGAGGCGCAGGGGGAGGGCGACGGCCCATCGGAGGCCGGCGGCGACGAGCCGACCGCCGCCGATACCGCAGGCACGCCGCCGCCGGCCCCGAAGGCCGGGGACATCACCGTCACCTCGCCGCTGCCGCGGCTGATCGGCTGAAACCCCGAGGGTCGGGATCGCCCCATGTCCGAGCGCACGATACAAGGGCTGTACGCCGTCACGCCCGAGCCGGGTCGCGATCGGCGCGACGATGCGCGCTGGCTGCAGGCCATCGCGACCGTGCTGGAGGCCGGCGTCCCGCTGCTGCAGTACCGGGACAAGTCGGTGGAACCGGACCTGCGCCTCGCCCGCGCCCGGGCCCTTGCCGACCTGTGCCGGGCGCACGGCACGCTGTTCATCGTCAACGACAGCCCGGCGCTGGCCGCTGCGGTCGGCGCCGACGGCGTCCACCTCGGCCGCGACGATGGCACGGTGGCCGCCGCGCGCGCGACGGTCGGGCCGACCGCGCTGATCGGCGTGAGCTGCTACGACTCGATCGACCGGGCACGGGCCGCCCGGGCCGAGGGCGCGGACTACATCGCCTTCGGTGCGATGTTCCCGTCCGGCGTGAAACCCGCGGCCGTGCGCGCGCCGCTCCCGCTGCTCGCGCAGGGTGCGCGCGAGACCGGACTGCCCGTGGTGGCGATCGGCGGCATCGAGGTCGTCCACGTTCCCGCGCTGATCACGGCGGGCGCCGACGCGCTCGCCGTGATCAGCGCCCTCTTCGCCGCGACCGATCCAGCCGCCGCCGTACGGGCGTTCAACGCAGCGCTGGCCGTGGCCGGCACCGACGATCACACAGGAGGACCCAGGCCTTGAACCGACCGACCAGCGAAGCCCTGTTCGAGCGTTCCCGACGACTGATTCCCGGGGGCGTCAATTCGCCCGTGCGGGCCTTCCGCTCGGTCGGCGGCACGCCGGTCTTCTTCGCCCGCGCGCAGGGTGCCTACCTGTGGGACGTGGACGGCCAGCGGTACATCGACTACATCGGCTCCTGGGGCCCGGCGATCCTCGGGCACGCCGACCCCGGCGTACTCGAGGTCGTGGCGGCGGCCGCGCGCAACGGCCTGTCCTTCGGCGCGCCGACCGAGGGCGAGCTGCGACTCGCCGAGGCCCTCGTGGCCGCCATCCCGTCGATCGAGACGGTGCGCCTCGTGTCCTCGGGAACCGAGGCGACCATGAGCGCGATCCGCGTGGCGCGGGGTCATACCGGGCGCAGCCGGATCGTGAAGTTCGAGGGCTGCTACCACGGCCACGGCGACAGCCTGCTGGTGAAGGCAGGCTCGGGGGCCCTGACCCTGGGCCAGCCGAGCTCGGCCGGCGTACCGCCCGAACTCGCCCAGCACACGCTGGTGCTCGACTACAACAACGCGGAGGCCGCCGAGCAGCTGTTCGCGCAGATGGGCGACACGATCGCTGCGGTCATCGTCGAGCCGATCGCGGGCAACATGAACCTGGTGCTGCCCGAGCCCGGCTTCCTGCAGCGCTTGCGCGAGTTGTGCACCCGGCACGGCACCGTGCTGATCTTCGACGAAGTGATGACCGGATTCCGCGTGGGCGCAGGCTGTGCGCAGGGTCTGTACGGCATCACGCCCGATCTCACCACGTTCGGCAAGGTCATCGGCGGCGGGATGCCTCTGGGTGCGTTCGGCGGACGGCGCGACGTGATGGAGAAGGTCGCCCCGGTCGGGCCGGTCTACCAGGCAGGAACCCTCTCGGGCAATCCGGTGGCGGTGGCCGCGGGCCTCGCCACGCTCGAGCGCGTGCTGGCCCCGGGCTTCTTCGCGCGCCTCGAGGCCACCACGCAGTCCCTCTGCGAGTCGCTGTGCGCGGCCGGACGGGCGGCCGGCGTGCCGATCTCCGCCCAGTGCGTCGGCGGGATGTTCGGTCTCTACTTCCGCGACAGCCCCCCGCGCAACTTCGCGGACGTGATGCAGAGCGACGTGACGGCCTTCAACACGTTCTTCCACCGCATGCTGGAGGCGGGCGTCTACCTGGCGCCCTCGGCCTTCGAGGCGGGGTTCGTGTCGATCGCGCACACGGCCGAGGACATCGCCCACACCGCACAGGCGGCCTCGCGGGCACTGGCCGCATGAGGAACGGGCCGCGTCCAGCCGGGTCCGGCCGAACGCGGCACGCGAACTCAGCGCTTGCCGGTCAGGCCGGAGGTGTACTCGGCGAGCGCCTGGATGTCGCGATCGGACAGGCGGGCGGCAATGCTGCGCATCATTGCGTTCGCGTCATTGCCCCGCTCGCCCGCGCGGAAGGCGCGCAACTGGGCTGCCGTGTACTCGGCGTGCTGCCCGGCCAGGCGGGGATACTGCGCGGGGATACCGGCACCGTTGGGCGAATGGCAGCCGGCACAGGCGGGCAATCCGGTCGCGGTGTTGCCACCGCGGTAGAGCTTCTGCCCTGCCTGCGCGAGTTCACGATCGTTCGCCGCGCGCGGCGCGGGCGTCTGCCGCGCGTAGAACGCGCCCAGGTCCAGCATGTCCTGGGGCGACAGCGCGGCGGCGAACCCCATCATCACGGCATTCTTGCGCGCGCCGGACTTGAACTCGGCCAACTGCTTCGCGATGTAGCCCGCGTGCTGGCCCGCGAGGGAGGGGTTGGCGGCGATGCCGCTGTTGCCGTCGGCACCATGGCAGCCGGCACAGACCTGCCCGGCGATCACCTGGCCCTTCGCGGGGTCGCCGCGGGCCGGCGAGGACGAGGCCGCGGGCTGGGCAGCCAGCGCCGAGCCGGCGAACACGGCTGCCGCCACGACCGGGGCGAGGACTCGCGCAGCCATCGAGAGACTTCTTGTCATGCTGGACTCCGTGCCGGACACTCGGGGACGCGGGGGGGCAGCCATGCCCGTACCCGCCTCCGAACGGCGCCGACGACCGCCCGGACTCATCCCATGTACGTTGTACGTTCGCGTTGAACGGCGAATGGCCATCGGTTGGCCGTGCCGCGACCGCGCCTCCCGGGCCGCTTCGCATCCGCTGCCGCGCATCCGCCGTGACGCAACAATCACCGCTCTGAAACCACCTGTTCGCGGCCGCGTCGGATCCGTACCGGGTCGATTGAACCCCGCATTCTAGCCCAGGCCCGTCCTTGCACGCCATATCCCCCGCTGCCGACCGATCCCTCGCCGCCCGCTTCAACCGCGCGACCTTCATCGCCAGCGCGGCCGCGCTCGGCCAGTTGCCCGCCGGCGGATGCGAGGTGGCCTTCGTGGGCCGCTCGAACGCCGGCAAGTCGAGCGCGATCAACGCGCTGACGGGACGGCGGAAACTCGCCTTCGTGAGCCGCCAGCCGGGCCGCACGCAACTCGTCAACCTCTTCGACGTGGGCGCGAAGCAGCGCCTGGCCGACCTGCCCGGCTATGGCTACGCGAAGGTGGCCCGGGAAAAGCAGCGCGAATGGACGGTCCTGCTGGAGGATTACCTGCAGCAGCGTGCCGAACTCGCAGGCCTGGTGATCATCATGGATATCCGCCATCCGCTGTCGCCGCTCGACCGATTGATGATCGACTGGATCAATCCCCGCGGATTGCCGCTGCATCTGCTGCTGTCCAAGGCGGACAAGCTCAACCGGCAGCAGCAGGCGCGAACACTGGCCGCGGTCCGCGCGGAGGTGTCCAGGCTCACCGCGCCGCCGGCATCCGTCCAGATCTTCTCGAGCACCACCGGCGAGGGCCTCGACACGCTGGCCACGGTTGTGGCAGGCTGGCTTGACGGCGCCGTGCAACGCGAAGACTGACACCCCCGGACCTACGCGCGCCGATCGGCGGCGCCCAAGAAAAAACCCTGGCAGGAGGGGAGTCCTGCCAGGGCCGAAAAGTGCCTTAAGGGGGTTAAGGCTCCCGCTCAGGGAGGTGAAGCGGGAGACGAGGTCATCGTCAAGGACTCAGACCCGCGGCCGGCGGGGAAGTTCCCGAAACTTGCATCTTGTTCAGATACGCGGCAATGCCGCTGACACACAGGCCGCCACGCGCCCATCGCGGCGGTGGCCGCGAGCGACACGAATCCGGAGCACCCGCAGCATGACCGATCCGAAGGCCGTTTCCCTTCCCAGTTTTCCCCACACCCGGATGCGGCGCATGCGGCACGACGAGTTCTCGCGCCGACTCGCGCGCGAGCACCGGCTGAGTACCGATGACCTGATCTACCCCGTGTTCGTGACCGACGGCCGGCCCCAGCCGGTACCGTCCATGCCCGGCGTCGAGCGCCTGGACCTCGACGGACTGCTCGGCGTCTCCGAGCAGTGCGTGAAGGCCGGCGTCCCGATGCTCGCGCTGTTCCCGGTGATCGACCCGTCCCTCAAGACTCCCGACGGTCGCGCCGCGCTCGATCCGGACGGACTGGTTCCCTCGGCCATCCGGGCCATCAAGTCGCGATTTCCCGACCTGGGCGTGATGACCGACGTCGCCCTCGACCCCTACACCAGCCATGGCCAGGACGGCGTGATCGACGCCGCCGGCTACGTGCTCAACGACGAGACGGTCGCCATCCTCATCGAACAGGCGCAGGTGCATGCCGGGGCCGGCGCCGATGTGGTCGCCCCCTCGGACATGATGGATGGCCGCGTGGGCGCCATCCGTCGAAGGCTGGACGGGTCCGGCCACATCCACACCCGCATCATCGCCTACTCGGCGAAGTACGCCTCGGCGTTCTACGGGCCGTTTCGCGATGCGGTCGGATCGGCCGCCACGCTGGGTGGCGGCAGCAAGTACACCTACCAGATGGACCCTGCCAACAGCGACGAGGCCTTGCGCGAGGTCGCGCTCGACCTCGCCGAGGGCGCCGACATGGTGATGGTCAAGCCGGGCATGCCGTATCTCGACATCGTGCGCCGGGTGAAGGAGCATTTCGGCGTGCCCACGGCGGTCTACCAGGTCAGCGGCGAGTACGCGATGATCAAGGCCGCCAGCGCCAACGGCTGGCTCACCGAGCGCGCCGTTGCCCTCGAGTCCCTGCTTGCGTTCAAGCGGGCGGGCGCCGACGCGATCCTCACCTACTACGCGCTGCAGGCCGCGCGCTGGCTCGGCGAGGACTGACCGCCTCCGCCTACCCGATCGCAGCCGGCCGGGGACGATCCGGAACACGCCCGGCGGGTGTGCGCCGGGATGCGCGCCCGCGCGGACGCGGCGGATGCGCCCGGGGCCCGCTCGGATCGGCGTCGTTCAACCCCGGCCGCGAGCCCCGGAGAGCCGGCCGAACAGACCCTCGCCCGCCGCCCTGCGCCGCTCGCGCTCGACGCCCAGCACGTAGCGCTGTAACTGTTTCTCGGCCGGCTGCGACAGGTTGAGGAAGCCGAACCCCAGGACGCTCGTGCTGGCGCCGCCGCGCAGCCGGTGCGGGGTCACGCTGCGAAGTTCGACCTCGCAGGAGAACCCGCTGCCATCGCGGAAGCGCAGCGTGCACATCGGGAAGCGCAGGCCCGGCGAGTCCTTGCCCCGGGGCAGCACGCCGTGACCCGCGAACCCCCCGACACTGATGTCGACCACGTTGATCTCCATGACCTCGCCACCGCCGAGGGCCAGCCGGACGAGGATCGGCTCGCGCATGCTGGCGCGCACGCGGTGGTACTCGCGCCGCTGCACGCGCAGCAGCTCCGGGGGAACGGCGATGGCGAACGCGGGGCGCCCCTCATGGTGCAGGGCCCGTGCCCCGGCCGCGCTGAACTGCACCTTCACGTGCTCGTGCATGCTGACCATCACCAGCCGGTCGCTCGCAAGCAGTCGCGCGTTGAGCGCAGGGTCGACGCCCAGGCCGATGACGACCTGCCCGCGAGCCGCGTCGACCTGCTCGATCGCGGTGATCAGGAACCCGCGCCCGCGATCGAAATGCACGGTCACCAGTTCGCGCGCCGCGCCGATCGCGCGCAGGACGTGGAGGATCTGCGTCGGCGACTCGATCAGGAAACGGCGCAGATCCTCGCCAGCCCCCGCGGCAGCCTCGTCGGACATCTCGCGGTCCACCCGCCGCGCCGGAGGACGCGCGCGAAACGGCCAGATCACGACGCGTCCGCAGGCGGCACCGCGGCGTCCATGCGGGCGATCAGGGAGGCTCGCCCCGCCCGCTCCAGCGATCGCCCCTCCGCGGTCAGGCGCGCGGGATGGCGCCGATCGGCACGCTCGAACAGCAGGAGTTCGACATCCGTGCCATCCACGTTCAGCAGGAAACACGGCAAGACCCGCGCCTGGCCGGCCACGTGCAGCCTCTGCTGGCTGGCCTCGTAGGGAATCGCCTCGTTCAGCAGGAACCACTCGAGCGATTTCGGATCGTCGGCGAACAGGTGCAGGTGCAGGGTCGGATGGCGACCGATGGCCCCGGACAGCACGGGCCCGGCCACGTGCGGCTCGAAATCCTCGAACAGATCCATCAGGTCGAGGGCCTGTGATCGCAGCCAGTGCAGGTGCTCGCGCTGCCCCTCCTCGTCGAAGATGCGCTGGTGCTCGAGCAGCGCGGCTTCCAGTTCCCGGTTGTCCGGCAGGCAGCGCGCATCGGTCAGGCCGAGGGCTCGCGCCGCCTTGCGCTTGGCGAGCCCCCAGTCGTCCAGGCCGTCCTCGGCCACCATGCGCGCGGCGAGCTGCGCGATCTGTTCGCGTAACTGGCGCAGGCGGGCTGGGGATTCGCGTGCCATCGGCAGCTCAGAAGATCTGCGACTTGACCTCGTCGGCACTGCGGCCTTCGGCCGCCCCTGCCGCGCCCTCGGCGTCCCGGGGCGGCGATTCGAGGTAGAAGAATTCGCTGATGCCCGATTGCCCATCCGCCACCCGCATGCCGCTCGCCGGATCGATGCGCGCGCTGACCACGCCCTCCGGCGGCGAGGGCAACTGCTCCGCCACGCCCTTGAGCGCCACGCCCATGTAGCCCATCCAGATCGGCAGCGCCGCGGTGCCGCCGGTCTCGCCGTTGCCGAGGCTGCGCGGCGTCGAGTGCCCCATCCAGCTCACCGCGACCAGCGAGGCCTGATAGCCCGCGAACCACGCATCGAGGAAGTCGTTCGTGGTCCCGGTCTTGCCGGCGAGGTCCGATCGCCCCAGGCTCATGGCTCGCGTTGCCGTGCCCGCTCGCACCACATCCTGCATCAGGCTGGTCATGATGAACGCGTTGCGCGCGTCGATCACGCGCTCGGCGGTCTCGCCCGCCACCTCGGGACGCGCCTCGAACAGCACGGTTCCCTTGGCGTCCTCGACGCGCTGGATCAGGTAGGGGGTGACCCTGAACCCTCCGTTGGCGAACACCGCATAGGCCGATGCCATCTGCATCGGCGTGACTCCACCCGCGCCGAGCGCCATCGTGAGGTAGGGGGGGTGGAGCTTGGGATCGAACCCGAAGCGCGTGATGTAGTCCTGCGCGTACTGGGGACCGATGGCCTGGAGCACCCGGATCATCGGAAGGTTCTTCGAGCGCGCCAGCGCGACGCGCACGCGCATGGGGCCGTCGTACTTGCCGTCGTAGTTCTTGGGCTCCCAGGCTTCGGAGCCGGTCTGCTGGGCCGTGAAGGACAGCGGCGCATCGTTGAGCACCGTCGCCGCGGTGAAACCGCGCTCGAGCGCCGCGGAGTAGATGAACGGCTTGAAGCTGGAGCCCGGCTGGCGGACGGCCTGGGTGACGTGGTTGAACTGGGCGCGGGCGAAGTCGAACCCGCCCACCAGGGCCCGGATCGCGCCGTCGGCGGGGCTGATGGCCACCAGCGAAGCCTCGGCCTGCGGCAGCTGGGTGATCTGCCACTGGCCCTTGTCGTCGCGCTGGAGGCGCACCACGGCACCCGGCCTCAGCCGCTGCTTCAGCGGCACCTTCTCGCCGATGGCGCGGGCGGCGAAACGCAGCCCGTCGGCGGCGATGGCGACCCGCCCCAGCCCGCGACGGTAGACCTCGGCCGACTTCTCGTCGATTCTCAGCACGATCGCCGGGAACAGCCCGTCGCTGTCGGGGTCATCCTGCAGCAGGTCCTCCAGCTGGTCGTCGGTGTAGTTCGCGGGCAGATCGACGAACCGCTCGGGACCACGAAACCCTTGGCGGCGATCGTAGGCGATCACCCCCCGCCTGACCGAGGCGTACGCCGCAAGTTGGTGCTCACTATGCACCGTGGTGTAAACATTGATGCCCCGGGTGTAGGCGTCGTCGCGGAAGCGCTCGACCATGACCTGCCTGACCATCTCGGCAACGTAGTCGCCATGGGCCGTCGGATCGATGCCAGCCTCCCTGCGGGTGGTCACCGGATGCTTCTCGGCGGCAGCGAACTGCTCTGCCGTCAGAAACCCCAGCGCCTCCATCCTGCGCAGAACGTACAGTTGCCGCAGGCGGGCGCGCCTCGGATTGACGACCGGGTTGAAGCGGGACGGCGCCTTGGGCAGGCCCGCCAGCATGGCCATCTCGCTGACATCAAGCTCGGCCAGCGACTTGCCGAAATACGTCTGGGCTGCGGCCGCGAACCCGTAGGCGCGCTGGCCGAGGAAGATCTGGTTGATGTACAACTCCAGTATCTGGTCCTTGGTCAGGCTCGCCTCGATCTTGAAGGCGAGCAGCGCCTCGTGGAACTTGCGGGTGAAGGTCTTCTCCCGCGACAGGAAGAAGTTGCGCGCCACCTGCATGGTGATGGTGCTCGCCCCCTGGCGCGCGCCACCGGCCGTGAAGTTGGAGATCGCCGCCCGCATCACACCGACGAGATCGACACCCCCATGC
This sequence comes from uncultured Pseudomonadota bacterium, assembly GCA_903831455.1. GTDB lineage: Bacteria > Pseudomonadota > Gammaproteobacteria > Burkholderiales > CAIKXV01 > CAIKXV01. Next base: position 44,812 of record CAIKXV010000029.1, read on the forward strand.
GCATAGAAGCGCTCGTCCTCGGCCGCCAGGATCGCCTTCTTCATCAGATCCGGCACCGCGTCGATGCGAACGACCGCCCGGCGTTCCTCGCCGAACTCCCCCAGGAGCCGACCATCCGAACTGAAGACGCGCAGCGGCAGCTTGGGCCGGTAGTCGGTCAGCACCTCGAGCGAGGGCAGGTTCGGATAGGCCACCGCCGCCGCGAACGCGACCAGCAGCAGGATCACCGTGGCCGCGCCCGCTGACAGGAGAGCCAGGATCAGAAGGCCGCGCTTGAACATCGTGCACCGATTATAGGCGCAGGCATCGCGGCAACGGTGGGATGCGCCCGTCCCCGCACGAAAGGGTCGGAATGTGGAAAAAACCCTTTACAGCCCAAATGCTTGTTGCTAGCCTTTAAACCTGTTTATGCGATCATGGGACTGATGCCGTCATGCTGAAGGGCAAGGTGAACGTCGATCCGCAGGCCGTGGCCCGCTTCCTGCGGCCGCGCACGCCGCCGCTGATCGGCGTGGACATCAGCACGTCGGCGGTCAAGTTCGTGGAACTCGAGGACGCCGGCAAGGGTCGCTATCGCGTCGAGCGCTACACGATCGAACCCCTGCCGCGGGACGCGGTGGTCGATGGCAGCGTCGTGAACCTCGACCAGGTGGCCGACGCGTTCAAGCGCGGCTGGAAGAAGCTCAGCACGCGCGTGCGCAACGTGGCGCTCGCGCTGCCTGCCGCCTCGGTGATCACGAAGAGGATCTCCGTGCCCGCCGGACAGCGCGAGGACGAGCTCGAGCTCCAGGTCGAGACCGAAGCGAACCAGTACATCCCGTTCGCGCTCGAGGAAGTCAACCTCGACTTCCAGGTGCTTGGCCCCTCCGCGGACAATCCCGACGACGTCGAGATCCTCATCGCGGCCTCGCGCAAGGAGAAGATCGAGGATCGCGTGGCCGCCGCCGAGTCCGCTGGCCTGAAGGCCGTCGTGATGGACGTGGAGTCCTACGCCACGCAGGCCGCCTTCGCGCTGATTTCCGCAGGGCTGCCCGACAGCGGGTTCGACCAGACGATTGCGATCGTCGATGTCGGGACCAGCGTGATGAACGTGAACATCCTGCGCAACGGCGAGTCGGTCTACCTGCGCGAGCAGCCCTTCGGCGGCTTCCAGCTCACCCAGGAAATCCAGCGCCACTTCGGCCTCACGCTCGAGGAGGCCGAGATCGCCAAGAAGAACGGTGGCCTGCCGGAGAACTACGAGACGGAAGTCCTGCAGCCCTTCATGGACAACCTCGCGCTGGAAGTCGCGCGGGTGCTGCAGTTCTTCTACACGTCCACCCAGTACAGCAGCGTCGACCGCATCCTGCTCGCCGGCGGCTGCGCGGCGATCGCCGGGCTCGACGAGACCGTGGGCCGGCGCACGCAGGTCCCCACCGCGATCGCCAATCCCTTCGCTGCGATGGAGCTGTCGTCCAAGATCCGGCCACGCCAGCTGGAAGTCGACGCCCCTTCGCTGATGGTGGCCTGCGGCCTTGCGATGCGCCGCTTCGATCCCTCCTGACGCCCTCCGCCACGGCCTGCGCCCCATGATCCGCATCAACCTGCTCCCCCACCGCGAGATGCGCCGCCGCGAGCGGCAGCGCGCGTTCCTGACTGCCTCCGCGGCCATGGTGGCCGTCGGCGTGGTCATCGTGGTGCTGGTGCACGGCCTGCTGGCGGCGCGCATCGAAGTCCAGAAAGGTCGCAACAATTTCCTCGAGTCCGAGATCGCGACCCTGGACAAGCAGATCGTCGAGATCCGCCGCCTGCGCGAACAGACCCAGCAGATGCTCGCGCGCAAGCGCGTGGTCGAAACCCTGCAGGCGAACCGCTCCGAGATCGTCGAACTGTTCGACCAGGTCGCGCGGCAACTGCCCGAGGGCGTGTACCTGCGTACCGTCAAGCAGAACGACAACACGATCAACATCACCGGATTCGCCCAGTCGAACGCCCGGGTCTCGACGCTGATGCGCAACCTCGAGGCATCGCCGCTGCTGGAAAGCGCCAAGCTGGTGGAGATCAAGGCCGCCACGGTCAACACCCAGCGCCTGAACGAATTCAGCATGAACGTGAGCATCACCCGCAAGGTGACCGAGGCCAAGGGGCCCGCGCCTGCAGCGGGCACCGCCGCGAAGAAATGACCGCAGCCCATCCAGGCGCCCACCGTCCCCGATGAACCTAGACGAACTCCGCAGGCTGGACCCCAAGAACGCCGGTTCCTGGCCGCTCCCGATCCAGCTCGCCACGCTGCTGCTGATCGCGGTGCTGGTCATCGCCGCCGGCTTCTGGTTCGACTGGCGCAACCAGCTCTCCGAATTCGACTCGCTGCGCGAGCGCGAGTCCGCGCTGCGCACCGCGTTCGTCGACAAGAAACGACAGGCCGTCAACCTGCCGATCTACCAGGCCCAGCTCAAGGACATCGAACAGTCCTTCGGCGTGCTGCTGCGGCAGCTGCCGAACCGCTCCGAGATGGACGCGCTGCTCACCGACATCAACCAGGCAGGCCTGGGCCGCGGGCTTCAGTTCGAACTGTTCCGGCCGGCACCGCAGGAGAGGTTCTCCGAGTTCTACGCGGAACTGCCGATCAACATCCGCGTGTCGGGCAGCTACCAGGATCTCGGGCAGTTCGCCGCCGACATCGCGCGCCTGCCCCGCATCGTCACCCTGAACGACGTGTCCGTGAGCACCGGCCGCGACGGGCAGCTCAGCATGGAAGCGATCGCCAAGACCTTCCGCTACCTCGACGACAACGAGCTGGCACAGCAGAGGAAGGCGGCCCAGGCCGCCGCCAAGAAGAAATGAGCGCCACGGATCGCCTGCTCAGACGGTTGACCCCGCTCGCCATCGGATTGGCCATGGTGGGTTGCGGATCCGGCCAGTACGACGACCTTCGCCAGTTCGTGAACGAGCCCGGCGACACCTCCGGCGCGCGCGCGCGCGTCGATCCGCTGCCGCGAGTCGAACCCTACCAGGCGGCCACGTTCGTCGCCGCCGAGATCGAGGATCCCTTCCGCCCGCGCAAGGTCGAGCCCGCCCGTGCCGCGAAGGGCAACCTGCAGCCCGACCTGAACCGCCGGCGCGAGCCCCTCGAGGCCTTCCCGCTCGACAACCTCCGGATGGTGGGCACGCTGCAGCAGGGCAAGCAGATGTTCGCGCTGATCCGCACCCCCGACAACAACCTGTTCAGGGTCCGGGTGAACAACTACATGGGCCAGAATTTCGGACTGATCCAGGAGATCTCCGATTCTGGCGTGAAGCTCAAGGAACTCGTGCAGGACGGCAACGGCGAATGGACGGAGCGCGTCTCCTCGCTGATGCTCCAGGACGAAACGGAGACCAAGCGATGAATTACCCCACACGACGCCTCGCATCTCCCCTCGCCCGCACCGCCTCGCGGCTCGCGTCGATCCTCGGCGCGGTGCTGCTTGCACTGGCAACCCCGCTGGCCTTCGCCCAGGCCACAGCGGCCACGACGGCCAACGCGATCCAGTCCGTCAGCGCCGCCACGACCCAGGGCGGAAACGTGCTGGTCCGCATCACCCTGAAAGAGGCGCCGAAGGCGCTGCCACCCGGCTTCCAGATCACCAACCCGTCGCGACTGGCCTTCGACTTCGCCGACACCGGCAATGCGACCGGTCGCGGCGCGCAGGAAGTCGCCCAGGGGGATCTGCGCAGCTTCAACCTGGTCCAGGTGGGCAACCGCACCCGGCTCGTGCTCAACCTCACCCGCACCGTGCCGTACGAGGCCAGCATCGACGGCAACACGATCGTGCTCGCGCTCCAGGGGGCGGGCGGCGTCGCGGTCGGATCGACCACCGCGCCCGGGCGATTTGCCGAGGATACGTCCGGCGTCAGCCGCCAGCACCGGGTGCTCAACATCGATTTCCGCCGCTCGCCCGAGGGCGCTGGCAACGTGGTCATCGACCTCGCCGACAACAACACCGGCATCGACGTACGTACGCAGGGACGCAACATCATCGTCGAACTGCCCCGCACCCAGATGCCCGCCCACCTGCAGCGGCGGCTCGATGTGACCGACTTCGCGACGCCGGTGCAATTCGTCAGCGCGCAGCAGGTCGGCGAGATGGTCCGCCTCGAGGTCACGCCGCGCGGGCAGTGGGAGCAGTCGGCCTACCAGGCGGACAGTCGCTTCATCCTCGAGGTGAAGCCGGTGGTCGAGGATCCCACCCGACTCGGCGGCGGACAGCGCCGCTACACCGGCGAGAAACTGTCGCTCAACTTCCAGAACGTCGAAGTCCGCGCCGTGCTGCAGGTGCTCGCCGACTTCACCGGCCTGAACATCATCACCAGCGACTCGGTGTCGGGCAGCGTCACCCTGCGACTGCGCGACGTGCCCTGGGACCAGGCGATGGACATCATCCTGCAGGCCAAGGGGCTGGACCTGCGGCGCAGCGGCAACGTCATGTGGATCGCCCCGCGCGACGAACTCGCCACGCGCGACAAGCTGGAGGCGGAGTCCCGGCAGCAGATCGCCGATCTCGAGCCGGTGCGCACCGAGACCTTCCAGCTCAACTACGCCCGCGCCGACGCCTTCCAGAAGATCCTCACCGATCCCCAGCAGCGGGTGCTGTCGCGTCGCGGCAGCGCGGTGATCGACCAGCGCACGAACACGCTGTTCATCCAGGACACGCCGAGCAAGCTCGAGGAAATGCGCCGACTGGTCCGGCAGGTCGACGTTCCCGTGCGACAGGTAATGATCGAGGCGCGCGTGGTCGAAGCGGCCGACACCTTCTCGCGCAACCTCGGCGCCCGGCTGGGCGTGTTCGACCGGCGACCGGGCGGGGCCACGCTGGGGTCCAGCGCCCGCCTGTCCGTCGGCGGCCAGCTCGAGTCCAGCGGCTTCCTGACCGGTCAGATCGCCACTCCGATCCCGACGCTCACGCAGAGCCTCGGCGTTTCGCTGCCGGCGCAGAACATCGGCGGCGCGCGGCCCGGCGCGATGTCGGTCATCGTGTTCAACGACACCTCCACCCGCTTCCTCAACCTCGAGGTGCAGGCCCTGCAGGCCGAGGGGCGCGGGCGCATCGTGTCCAGCCCGCGCGTGATCACCGCCGACCAGATCGAGGCCACGATCGAGCAGGGTACGGAAATCCCGTTCCAGCAGGCGACCGCCAGCGGTGCCACCGCGGTCCAGTTCAAGAAGGCCACGCTGTCCCTCAAGGTACGTCCGCAGATCACGCCTGACGGCAACGTGATCATGACCCTCAACGTGAACAACGACAGCGTCGGCCAGAACACGCAGTCGGGACCGGCGATCAACACCCGCCAGATCAGCACCCAGGTCCTCGTCGAGAACGGCGGAACCGTGGTGATCGGCGGCATCTACACCCAGGACACCCGGCAGACCGTCAACAAGGTGCCGGTGCTGGGCGACATCCCGTTCGTGGGCTTCCTGTTCCGGGATCGCGCGATCGTCGACGACAAGCGTGAACTGCTGATCTTCGTCACGCCACGGGTCCTCAACGACCGGCTGTCCTCCCTGCTGCGGCGTCCATCGCTGCTCTGATTCCAGGCCGCACGCACGTCCCGCACGAAGGCCCGCCCCGGCGGGCCTTCGCGTTCGCAGCGCCGCCGCGGGCGACGACGGCCCGGGCTGAGGGGGCGGTCGCTTCGCCGGAGAATGTCCGGCGGGCCGCGATACAATCGCGCCATGCCCGACGCCCTCTTCGACCCCCTTCGCGACCCGCCCCCGAATCCGTCGGGGCCGCGCGCGCGCAGCGTCTTCCTGATCGGGATGATGGGCGCCGGCAAGACATCGGTCGGGCGCCTGCTCGCGCAACGCCTGGGACGGTCGTTCGTCGACGCGGACCAGGAAATCGAGGCGCGCTGCGGAGTGTCGATCCCCGTGATCTTCGAGATCGAGGGTGAGGTCGGTTTCCGCCAGCGCGAACGCGCGATGATCGACGAGCTGACCCGCAGGCCGGGCATCGTGCTGGCGACGGGCGGGGGCGCCATCCTCGCGCCTGAGAGCCGGGAGCGCCTGCGCAGTCGCGGACTGGTGGTCTACCTGCGCGCCTCCGCGGAGGAAATCTGGCAGCGCACCCGGCGCGACCGCAGCAGGCCCCTGCTGGCCACCGCCGATCCGCGCAAGCGCATCGCGGACTTGCTGGCCGAGCGCGAACCCCTGTACGCGCAGACCGCACACCTGTCCTTCGACAGCAGCCATGACAGCGTGAAGTCCACGGTCGCCCGGCTCGCGGACTGCATCGAGCTCGAGGACAGCCGGTCGACGCCGCCGATCACCGCGGGAACGCGATGAGCGCCATCCACGCGCGGGTCGACGTCGATCTCGGCGATCGCAGCTATCCGATCCTCATCGGACCGGGCCTCCTGGCCGACCCCGAGGCCTGGCGCCCGTGGATGCGCGCACGGCGAGCCGCCGTGGTGACCAACGAGACCGTCGCACCGCTGTACCTGAAGGCGCTGGGCGAAGCGCTCGGGGCATGCGGTACCGCCATCGTCCCGATCGTGTTGCCCGATGGCGAACGGTTCAAGGATGCGGCGACGCTCAACTCGGTCTTCGACCGGTTGATGGATGGCGGCTGCGACCGTCGAACGCCGATCATCGCGCTGGGCGGCGGCGTGGTGGGCGATCTCGCGGGTTTCGCGGCCGCCACCTGGCAGCGCGGGGTGCCCTTCATCCAGGTGCCCACCACCCTGCTCGCGCAGGTCGACAGCTCGGTCGGCGGCAAGACCGCGATCAACCATCCGCGCGGCAAGAACATGATCGGTGCCTTCCACCAGCCCGGGCTGGTGCTGGCCGACACCGCCACGCTCGACACGCTGCCGGCGCGGGAACTCGCCGCCGGCCTTGCCGAAGTGATCAAGTACGGCCTCATCCGCGACACCGCATTCCTGGACTGGCTGGATGCGAACCTGCCGGCCCTGCTGCGACGCGACCGCGAGGCGCTGGCCTGGGCGATCCGCCGCTCCTGCGAGCACAAGGCCGAGGTCGTCGCCCGGGACGAACGCGAGGCCGACCTGCGCGAGACCCTGAATCTCGGGCATACCTTCGGCCACGCGATCGAGACCGCGGCGGGCTACGGCAACTGGCTGCACGGCGAGGCGGTGGCGGCAGGCACGGTGCTCGCCGCCGAGATGTCCGCGCGGCTGGGCTGGCTTGCCGAGTCCGATGTCGCCCGCGTGCGGCGACTCCTCGGTGCCGCCGGCCTGCCGCTCGAAGCCCCCGCACTCGGCACCGCGGCCTACCGGGATCTGATGGCCCACGACAAGAAGGCGCGGGACGGACATATCCGCCTGGTGCTGCTGCGCGCGCTGGGCCAGGCAGTGGTCACCGGCGACTATCCCGCTCGGGTCCTCGACGCCACGCTCGAGGAGTGTACCGGCCATGCCTGACTGGTCGGCGACGGCACTCGCGCCCTGGGCCGCCGATCCCCGGTCGAGCCGCGGCCGAGTGCACCCCGAGGACGCGCCCGTCGGGCGCGACGAGTACCAGCGCGACCGCGACCGCATCATCCACTCGACCGCCTTCCGCCGCCTCGAATACAAGACGCAGGTGTTCGTGAACCACGAGGGCGACCTTTTCCGCACCCGCCTCACCCACAGCCTCGAGGTCGCCCAGATCGCCCGCTCGATCGCCCGCAACCTCGGCCTCAACGAGTCGTTGACCGAGGCGATCTCGCTCGCCCACGACCTCGGCCACACGCCCTTCGGCCATGCCGGCCAGGACGCGCTCAACGAGTGCATGCGAGAGTACGGCGGCTTCGAGCACAACCTGCAGTCGTTGCGCGTGGTGGACGTCCTCGAGGAGCGCTACGCGGAGTTCGACGGACTCAACCTGACCTTCGAGGCCCGGGAGGGCATCCTCAAGCACTGCTCGCGGCGCAACGCTCGCGAGCTCGGCGCGGTAGCCGAGCGCTTTCTCGCCGGCACCCAGCCGTCCCTCGAAGCCCAGCTCGCCAACCTCGCCGACGAACTCGCCTACAACAACCACGACGTGGACGACGGGCTGCGATCCGGACTGATCACCCTCGAGCAACTGGGCGAGGTGGGCATCTTCTCCCGCCACGCCCGAGAGGTCACGTCCCGTCACCCCGGCCTGACGGGGCGGCGCCTGATCCACGAGACGATCCGCAGGATGATCAACTCGCTGGTGGTGGACCTCACCGCGGAGAGCCTGCGGCGGATTACGGCCGCCGGCCCGGCCTCGATCGACGAGGCCCGTCGCGCCCCGCCGCTGGTGGGGTTCAGCGACTCGATGGCCGCCGAGCACGGGGAACTGAAGCTGTTCCTGCGCGACTCGCTGTACCGGCACTACCGGGTGCTGCGCATGAGCGCCAAGGCCCGGCGGATCATCGGCGAACTGTTCCAGGCCTTCATGTCGGATCCCCGGCTGCTGCCCCCGCAGGACCAGGCCCGGGCACGGCAGGACGCTGCCCGGGCCGTCGCCGACTACATCGCCGGCATGACCGACCGCTACGCGATCCGGGAACACCGTCGCCTGTTCGGCATCGAGGAAGCCGGCGGCTGAGCGCCGCGGCACCGGCCGGTTGATTGCTCGCCGCGCCGCCGTTGGCTAGACTACGGGGTTCGACTGGATCGATCGTCGCCCGGGTCGATTCCGCCCGCGGGCGGGCGCCCCGGACGCATGTCAGGTCCGGAACTTGCCTGTATCCCGTCCGGATGGCGCGCCTTCCTGGCTGCAGGCACAGCGCCAGCGCCGCCACGCGGCGCGTTGCCGTCCCCGGGGCCGCACCATGCGGCCCTTGTCGTCCCCGCCGCCCGCCGGCGGCAGGATGTGCCTCCGCCCGACACCGCGGTGCCCCGTCTAGAGGTTGGCCATGAGTGATCCGACGCCTTCGCTGCTTCCCGCCCGGCAGGGCCTGTACGACCCGGCCAACGAGCACGACGCCTGCGGCGTCGGCTTCGTCGCGCACATCCGCGGCCAGAAGAGCCACGGCATCGTCGAGCAGGGCCTGCTGATCCTCAGGAACCTGACCCACCGCGGCGCAGTCGGCGCCGACCCGAAGGCGAGCGATGGCGCAGGCATCCTGATCCAGCTGCCCGATGCCTTCCTGCGCGAGGAGATGGCGTCGCAGGGTATCGAGCTCCCCCCGCCCGGCGAGTACGGCGTGGGCATGGTGTTCCTGCCCCGGGAGCCGGCCAGCCGCTATGCGTGCGAACGCGAAATCGAGCGCGCGATCGGCACCGAGGGCCAGGTGCTGCTGGGCTGGCGCGACGTCCCGGTCGACAGCGATGTGCTGGGCGAGAGCGTGAAGCCGATCGAGCCGATCGTGAGGCAGGTGTTCATCGGCCGGGGCGCGGACGTGACCGTGACCGACGCCCTCGAGCGCAAGCTGTACATCATCCGCAAGTCCGCAGGCCACAGCATCCAGGCGCTCCAGCTCGCCCACGGCAAGGAGTTCTACGTGCCGTCGATGTCGGCGCGTACCCTGGTCTACAAGGGCATGCTGCTCGCCGAGAGCATGGCCGATTACTTCCTCGACCTGAAGGACGTCCGGCTCCAGTCCGCGCTCGCCCTGGTGCACCAGCGGTTCTCGACGAACACGTTCCCGACCTGGGATCTGGCGCATCCGTTCCGCATGATCGCCCACAACGGGGAGATCAACACCCTGCGCGGTAACGTGAACTGGATCCGCGCGCGGCAGGCGGCCATTTCCTCGCCGGTGCTGGGCGAGGATCTCGCCAAGATCTGGCCGCTGATCTACGACGGGCAGTCCGACTCGGCCTCCTTCGACAACGCCCTCGAACTGCTGGTGATGGCCGGCTACTCCCTCGCACACGCGATGATGCTGCTCATCCCCGAGGCGTGGGAAGGCCATGCCCTGATGGATCCGGCACGGCGGGCCTTCTACGAATACCACGCCGCGATGATGGAGCCCTGGGACGGGCCGGCCGCGGTGGCCTTCACCGATGGTCGCCAGATCGGTGCGACGCTCGATCGCAACGGGCTCAGGCCGGCGCGCTACCTGGTCACCAGCGACGACCTGGTGCTGATGGCCTCCGAGACCGGCGTGCTGCCGATCCCCGAGGAGAAGATCGTCAAGAAGTGGCGCCTGCAGCCGGGCCGGATGTTCCTGATCGACACCGAAGCCGGCCGCATCATCGACGACACCGAACTCAAGTACGCGCTGTCCTCCGCCAAACCCTATCGCGACTGGATCGAGCGCATCCGCATCAAGCTCGACGACCTCGAGGCGCCGCCGACCGCGCCGGAACAGGCCCGCGAGAGCCTCCTCGATCGCCAGCAGGCCTTCGGCTACACCCAGGAAGACCTGAAGTTCCTGATGCAGCCGATGGCGGTGGTCGGCGAGGAGGCGATCGGATCGATGGGCAATGACTCGCCCCTGTCCGTGCTGTCGAGCAGGCCCAAGCCCCTCTACCACTACTTCAAGCAGTTGTTCGCACAGGTCACCAACCCGCCGATCGACCCGATCCGCGAGCAGTTGGTCATGAGCCTGGTGTCGTTCATCGGCCCCAAGCCGAACCTCCTCGGCGTCGACGAGAACAACCCGCCGATGCGGCTCGAGGTGAGCCAGCCGGTGCTCGACTTCTCGGAGATGGCCCTGATCCGCAACATCGACCAGGCCACGGAAGGCAAATTCCGATCCTGCGTGCTGGACATCTGCTACCCGGCCGCCTGGGGCAAGGAGGCCATCGAGGCACGGCTGGCCTCGCTGTGCGCCGAGGCCGAGGATGCGGTGCATTCGGGCTTCAACATCCTGGTCGTCTCGGATCGCGCGATGGACCGCGAGCATGTGGCCATCCCGGCGCTGCTCGCCACCTCGGCCATCCACCAGCATCTGGTCAACAAGGGCCTGCGCACCAGCGCCGGGCTGGTGGTGGAGACGGGCTCGGCACGGGAGGTCCACCACTTCGCGCTGCTGGCGGGCTACGGCGCCGAGGCCGTGCACCCCTACCTCGCGCTGGAGACGGTTGCCGGCATGGCGGGCACGCCGGCCGCGCCCGAGGTCGACGCCGCGAAGGCGGTGAAGAACTACGTCAAGGCGATCGGCAAGGGCCTGATGAAGGTGATGTCCAAGATGGGCATCTCCACGTACATGTCCTACACCGGCGCGCAGATCTTCGAGGCCGTGGGGCTGTCGCGCTCGCTCGTCGAAAAGTACTTCCGCGGCACCACCAGCAACGTGTCGGGCATCGGGGTCTTCGAGGTCGCCGAGGAAGCCCTGCGCCTGCACCGTGCAGCGTTCGGCAACGATCCGGTGCTCGCCAACGCGCTCGACGCCGGCGGCGAATACGCCTTCCGGGTGCGCGGCGAGGAGCACATGTGGACGCCCGACGCGATCGCACGGCTGCAGCACTCCGTGCGCGCGGGCAGCTATTCCACATTCAAGGAATACGCGCAGATCATCAACGACCAGAGCCGGCGGCTGATGACGCTGCGCGGCCTGTTCGAGTTCCGCGTCGGCACGATGCCTGCCGTACCGCTCGATGAAGTCGAGCCCGCCCGCGAGATCGTCAAGCGGTTCTCCACCGGCGCGATGTCGCTCGGGTCGATCTCCACCGAAGCCCACACCACGCTCGCCATCGCGATGAACCGCATCGGCGGCAAGTCGAATACCGGCGAGGGCGGCGAGGATCCGCGCCGCTACGCGACGATCCGCGAAGGGGACACGCTCGCCTCGGTGCTGGGTTCGGACCGGGTGGCCATCGACCTGCCGCTCGCGGCCGGCGACAGCCTGCGCTCGAAGATCAAGCAGGTCGCATCGGGGCGGTTCGGGGTGACCGCCGAGTACCTGTCCTCGGCCGACCAGATCCAGATCAAGATGGCACAGGGCGCCAAGCCCGGCGAAGGTGGCCAGCTGCCCGGCCACAAGGTCTCGGAATACATCGCCGAGCTGCGCTTCTCGGTGCCGGGCGTGGGGCTGATCTCCCCGCCACCGCACCACGACATCTACTCGATCGAGGACCTCGCCCAGCTCATCCACGACCTGAAGAATGCCAACCCGCGCGCCTCGATCAGCGTGAAGCTGGTGTCCGAGCTGGGGGTCGGGACCGTTGCGGCCGGCGTGTCCAAGGCGAAGGCGGACCACGTCACCATCGCCGGACACGACGGCGGGACCGGCGCGAGCCCGTGGTCGTCGATCAAGCATGCGGGCACGCCGTGGGAACTGGGCCTCGCCGAGACGCAGCAGACACTGGTGCTCAACGACCTTCGCGGCCGCATCGCGGTCCAGGTCGACGGCCAGATGAAGACCGGTCGCGACGTGGTGATCGGCGCGCTGCTCGGCGCGGACGAGTTCGGCTTCGCCACCGCCCCGCTGGTGGCCGAGGGCTGCATCATGATGCGCAAGTGCCACCTCAACACCTGCCCGGTGGGCGTGGCCACCCAGGACCCGGAACTGCGCCGCAAGTTCCAGGGCAAGCCCGAGCACGTGATCAACTTCTTCTTCCACGTCGCCGAGGAGATCCGCGAGATCATGGCGATACTGGGCGTCCGGCGCTTCAGCGACCTCATCGGCCGGGCCGATCTCCTCGACATGCGCCGCGGCATCGAGCACTGGAAGGCGCGCGGACTGGACTTCAGCCGCATCTTCCACCAGCCGGCCGTTGCGGCCGAGGTGCCGAGGCATCACTGCCAGGAGCAGGACCACGGGATCGCCAGCGCGCTGGATCACCGGCTGATCGAACTCGCGCAGCCGGCACTCGAGCGCGGCGAGCGGGTGACGATCGACATGCCGATCCGCAACCTCAACCGGACCGCGGGCGCGATGCTCTCGGGCGAGGTCGCGCGCCGCTACGGCCACGGGGGGCTGCCCGAGGACACCATCCACATCCGATTCGCGGGATCGGCCGGCCAGAGCCTCGGGGCGTTCCTGGCGCGGGGCGTGACCATCGAGCTGATCGGCGAGGCGAACGACTACGTCGGCAAGGGGTTGTCGGGCGGACGCGTCATCGTCCAGCCTTCGGCGAAGTTCCGCGGCGAGGCGCACGAGAACATCATCGTCGGCAACACCGTGCTGTACGGCGCGATCAGCGGTGATGCCTATTTCCGGGGCGTGGCTGGCGAGCGTTTCGCGGTACGCAACTCGGGGGGCGAGGCGGTCGTCGAGGGCCTCGGCGATCACGGCTGCGAATACATGACCGGCGGCACCGTGCTCGTCCTCGGTCTCACCGGCCGCAATTTCGGCGCCGGCATGAGTGGCGGCATTGCCTACGTGCTCGACGAGGACGGACGCTTCGCGGAACGCTGCAATACCGCGATGGTTGCGATCGAGCCGCTGCTGGGCGAGTCGGAGCAGGAAGGGCGCCTCGCCCGCGAACTCTGGCATCGCGGGGCAAGCGACGAGTCGCTCGTCCTCGGCATGCTCGAGCGGCACGCCAGACTCACCGGCAGCCTGCGCGCCCGCGCGATGCTCGCCGACTGGCCGGCCTGGCGAGGTCGTTTCGTCAAGGTCTTCCCGAACGAGTACCGCCGCGCGCTCGGCGAACTGGCGGCCCAGGGCCGACGGTTGGCGGCCTGAGCGAGCTTCCCGCGAGCACTGCGATTTCGAGTTCCCACCCACCCACGGACAGACAGGCGTTCACGATGGGCAAGATCACCGGTTTCATGGAGTTCCAGCGGCTGGAGGAAGGGTACGAGGCGCCCGAGAGTCGGGTTCGCCACTACCGCGAATTCGTGCTCCGGCTCGACGATTCCGCCGCCAAGGTCCAGGGCGCGCGCTGCATGGACTGTGGCACCCCGTTCTGCATGAACGGCTGCCCGGTGAACAACATCATCCCCGACTGGAACGATCTCGTGTTCCGCCAGGAGTGGAAGGAGGCGCTCGACACCCTCCACTCCACCAACAACTTCCCCGAATTCACCGGCCGGGTGTGTCCCGCCCCCTGCGAAGCAGCGTGCACGCTCAACATCAACAGCGATGCGGTCGGCATCAAGTCGATCGAGCACGCGATCATCGACAAGGGCTGGGAGATGGGATGGGTGGTTCCCCAGCCGCCCGCCCGACTCACCGGCCGCAAGGTGGCGGTGGTCGGCTCCGGCCCGGCAGGGCTGGCCTGCGCGCAGCAGCTCGCGCGCGTCGGGCACTCGGTCACCGTGTTCGAGAAGAACGATCGCATCGGTGGCCTGCTCCGCTACGGCATCCCCGACTTCAAGATGGAGAAGTCGCACATCGATCGTCGCGTCGAGCAGATGCAGGCCGAGGGGGTCGTGTTCCGGGCGGGGGTGTCGGTCGGTCCGGTGGCCCAGGCCGGCGTCACCAACCTGTCTCGCGAGACCGTGACCCCGGAGACGCTGCTGGCGGAATTCGATGCGGTGGTGCTCGCCGGCGGTTCGGAGACGCCCCGTGACCTCCCGGTGCCGGGGCGCGAACTGCGGGGCGTCCACTACGCGATGGAATTCCTCCCGCAGCAGAACCGCGTGGTGGCGGGCGAGGCCGTCCCCGGGCAGCTCCTCGCGACCGGCAAGCACGTGGTGGTCATCGGCGGCGGTGACACCGGCTCGGATTGCGTGGGCACATCGAACCGGCATGGTGCGGCGTCGGTCACCCAGTTCGAACTGCTGCCGCAACCGCCCGAGGTGGAGGACAAGCCGCTGGTCTGGCCGTACTGGCCGATCCGCCTGCGGACCTCCTCGTCCCACGAGGAAGGGTGCGAGCGCGACTGGGCCGTCACGACCAAGCGCTTCCGCGACGACGGCAAGGGCAACGTGGCGGCACTGGTCGCCGCGCGCGTCGAGTGGAGCCGCGATCCGGCGTCGGGCCAGATGCGCATGCAGGAGGTTCCCGGCTCCGAGTTCGAACTGCCCGCCGACCTGGTGCTGTTCGCGATGGGCTTCACCGGTCCGGTCGGCTCGGTACTCGATGCCTTCGGTGTCGCACGCGACGCGCGCGGGAATGCCCGGGCGACCACCGACGGCCAGGGCTGCTACACGACCAGCGTCGATCGCGTGTTCTCCGCGGGCGACATGCGGCGTGGACAATCGCTGGTGGTCTGGGCGATCCGCGAGGGTCGGCAGTGCGCTCGCGCGGTCGACGAGTTCCTGATGGGTTCGTCCGACCTGCCGCGCTGATCCGGCGTTCCGGTGCGAGGGGGGCCTCGCGCCGCCCGGAGCGTGTCGCCCGAAGTCTCTATACTCGGCCTGGCGCCGACACCGCCGGCGTCCGGGTCGGGCCTGTGCTCGACCTTCGAACCGCACAGGAAGACCCATGGCCCCATTGCAGAACGACCGCCTGCTGCGCGCATTGCTCCGCGAACCGGTCGACATGACGCCCGTGTGGGTGATGCGCCAGGCAGGGCGCTACCTGCCCGAGTACAACGCGACCCGCAAGCGCGCCGGCAGCTTCATCTCGCTGATGAAGTCGCCGTCGATGGCCGCCGAAGTCACCCTGCAGCCCCTCGACCGTTACCGGCTCGATGCGGCGATCGTGTTCTCGGACATCCTGACCATCCCCGACGCGATGGGCCTGGGGCTCTACTTCGCCGAAGGCGAAGGACCCCGATTCGAGCGGCCGCTGCGCGACGCCGCAGCCATCGAGGCGCTGCGCCTGCCGGATCCGGACCGGGACCTGCGCTACGTGCTGGACGCGGTTGCCGAGTGTCGGCGAGGGCTCGCGGGACGCGTCCCGTTGATCGGCTTCTCCGGCAGTCCGTTCACGCTGGCCTGCTACATGATCGAGGGAGGCGGCAGCGACGACTTCGCGAGGGTCAAGCAGCTGATGTACGGCGACCCGGCGCTCATGCACCGTCTCCTGGACCTGAACGCTCGCGCGGTGGCCACCTACCTCGATGCCCAGATCGAGGCTGGAGCCCAGGCGGTCATGCTGTTCGATACCTGGGGAGGCATGCTGGCCGCTGAACGCTACCAGGCCTTCTCGCTCGCCTACCTGCAGCAGGTGGTCTCGAGCATCCGGCGCGAGGCCGACGGACGGCGGGTACCGGTGATCGTCTTCACGAAAGGCGGTGGGATCTGGCTGGAGTCCATCGCCGGGATCGGCGCCGACGCCGTCGGAATCGACTGGACCGTCGATATCGCCCAGGCACGGCGCCGGGTCGGGGGGCAGGTCGCGCTGCAGGGCAACATGGATCCCATGGTCATGCTCACCCGCCCGGACGTCATCCGCGACGAGGTGGCGCGCATCCTGGAGGGCTTCGGGCCCGGTACCGGGCATGTGTTCAACCTCGGGCATGGCATCACGCGATTCACCCCGCCCGAGCACATGTCCGTCCTGGTCGATTCGGTCCACGAACTCAGCCAGGCCATGCACGCGCGAGGCTGAACGCGCTTCCGCTTCGTCCGGACGCGCATCCTGACGAGCACGATCCGAGACGGAGCGGATCCGCGGGTTATGCACAGCACGCGTCGGGCCGCCGGCACTCGGCCACGGGAGACTGCCAATCCGGCGTGACACGCAAGTTGTTGATTTTCCGGATCATCAGTGGCTCCCCCATGTCGGAGCACGGTCTCTGCGGCCGAAGTTGGTACTCACGCGGGATCCGGGATGACTTATCCACAGCATTGCCCACAGGCCGGTGCAGCTCGAAACGGTCTGGCGCTGGCCCCGCGTGCGGAGATTTCCGATGGGTGAGGATTCACTGACCGTCCAGCACCCGCCGATCGCGCGGGTCGCGCTCGACGTGCCAGTGGATCGTCTGTTCGATTATCGGAATACGGACGCAGCCACGGCGGATATCGGCCGGAAGGTCTGCGTTCCGTTCGGCCGCGGCGAGGCGATCGGTGTCCTGCTGGAACTGACCGACTCGTCCCCGATTCCGCCCGAACAGCTTCGCATGCTGCGCAGCATCGACCGGACGATCGAGCCGCTGCCGGACGACGTACTGGCCACGCTGCGCTTTGCTGCAGCGTATTACCAGCATCCGGTCGGCGCCGCGCTGGCGGTTGCCTTGCCCCCCGATCCGGGGACCGGTACGCCGCGCGCCGCACGCCCGTCGGCGTGGCGGCTGACCGCCGCCGGCCGCGAGCACCTGGCGAGCCTGCGGCCCCGGGCGGCCCCGGTCCGCCATCGGCTCCTGTCCATGCTGGCGGCCGCCGACGCCGTCCCGGACGCCGCGCTGGCCGGCGGCGACCAGGGCGCCACGAACCGCCGGATGCTGCAGCAATGCCTGCAGCATGGATGGGTGGAACCGGTGCCCGAGGGCGCGCCGCGAGCCGACGCGATCGCACCGGCGCCGTCGGGCGTGGACTCCGGCGATGCGGTGCGGATCCCGACCGCCGGACAGGCGCGGGCCATCGCAGCCCTGGTCGCCGGCCTCGACCGGTTCGGCGTGACCCTGCTCCACGGCGTGACAGGCAGCGGCAAGACGACCGTCTACCTCGAAGTCATGCGGCGCGCGATCGCCGCCGGTCGCCAGGCGCTGCTGCTGGTACCCGAGATCAACCTGACCCCTCAGCTCGAATCGGAGCTGCGCGACCGTCTCCAGGGCGCCCGCGTCGCCGTGCTGCACAGCGCGCTGCCCCCCCGCATCCGGCAGGCCCGGTGGCAGGCCGCCGCGCTCGGCGATGCCGACGTCGTCGTCGGCACGCGGCTCGCGGCCTTCACCCCGCTGCCCAGGCTCGGACTGGTCGCCATCGACGAGGAACACGACGGCTCGTACAAACAGGAAGAGGGGCTGCGCTACCACGCCCGCGACGTGCTGATCTGGCGCGCGCGCCGGCGCAACGTACCGGTGGTGCTGGGCAGCGCGACACCGTCGCTCGAGACGCTGCACAACGCCCGGCGCGGTCGCTTTTCGATCCTGGGCCTGCCCGACCGGGCCTCGGGTACCCTGCCGGCCATCAGCCTCATCGACCTGCGTCGCGAGCCGCGCGACCGGCGTCGGCTCCCGGGCCCGTCGGCTCCGCTGATGGCCGCCCTGGCGGCCCAACTCGAGCGCGGCGAACAGAGCCTCATCCTGCTGAACCGTCGCGGCTTCGCGCCGGTGATTCGCTGCAACGCCTGCGGCTGGGTCGCCGGGTGCGACCGCTGCAGCGCGCGCATGGTCCTGCATCGCCGCGCGCAGGCCTTGCGCTGCCACCATTGCGGGCGCGACTCGCGCCCGCCCGCCCATTGCCCCGACTGCGGCAATGCCGACCTGGCCCCGATCGGACTGGGCGGCGAACGCCTCGAGGACGCGCTCGCCGGCCAGCTGCCCGGCGCACGCCTGCTGCGCGTCGACCGGGACACCATGCGCCAGCCCGCCGACTGGACGGAAGCCCGCCGGCGGGTCCGGAACGGCGAGATCGACATCCTGCTCGGGACGCAGATGCTGGCCAAGGGCCACGATTTCCCCGGGCTGACCCTGGTCGGTGTCGTCGACGCCGATTCGCTGCTCTACAGCAGCGACTTCCGTGCACCGGAACGGCTGTTCTCGCTGCTGACCCAGGTCGCTGGCCGCGCCGGGCGCGGCCAGCGACCCGGACAGGTGCTGATCGAGACCTCCGTCCCGGAGCACCCGCTGTTCGCGGCCCTGATCGCCCACGACTTCGACGCGTTCGCCGCGGAACTGCTGGACGAGCGCCGGCCGCTGGGCCTGCCGCCGTGGGGCTCCCAGGCGATCCTGCGCGCCGATGCACCCGAACTGGACGCCGCGCTCGCATTCCTCGCGCGGGCGGTCGACTGTGCCGCCGACCTCGCCGCGACGGTCCGCGTCTACGACCCGGTTCCCGCCGTGATGGCCCGGCGCGCGGGACGTTCGCGCGCGCAACTCCTGGTCCAGTCCGACGAGCGCGGCGCCCTCCAGGGCTTCCTCGCCGCGTGGCGACCGCGGCTGGAAGCCCTCAGGCGCCAGTCGGTACGCTGGCTGATCGACGTCGATCCGCTGGAGTTGTGAAGATGCAGGTGCCGACCATCGGTCGAAGGGCACGGCTTCGCGGCATCCCGCATCCGTCGGGCGCAAAGTAGAATCGCGCGTCCCGCGGGCCCTGCCCGCCCCCCGCACGGTACTCCCGATGTCTGCCGACCCCCAGGCCGGATTCGACACCCGCTCCGCCTGCGCCCGGCTGCTGGCGGCCGCACTCGAGCAGGTTGCCCCCGGCACCTCGATACCGGTGTTGCTCGAACGCCCTCGCCAGCGCAGCCACGGCGACTACGCCAGCAACCTCGCGCTGCAGCTCTCCAAGCCGCTGCGTCGTCCGCCGCGCGAGCTCGCGCAGGCGCTGGTCGCGGCCCTGCCGGCCTCGCCGCTGCTCGCCCGCGCCGACATCGCCGGGCCCGGCTTCATCAACCTCGTGCTCACCGCGCACGCCAAGCAGGCCGTCATCCCCGCGGTACGCGAGGCGCGACGGGCCTTCGGCCGGCGCACGCACCCCACGCCGGAGCGCGTGATGGTGGAGTTCGTGTCGGCCAACCCGACCGGACCGCTGCATGTCGGCCACGGGCGCGGCGCGGCCTACGGTGCCAGCCTGGCGAACGTGCTCGAGGCCGCGGGCTGCAAGGTGAGCCGCGAGTACTACGTGAACGACGCGGGGCGGCAGATGGACATCCTCGCGGTGTCGACCTGGTTGCGCTACCTCGACCCGGATGGCCACGCGATTCCCTTCCCGCCCAACGCCTACCAGGGCCACTACGTGCGCGAGATGGCCCGCGCACTGGCCGACGAGCATGGCACCCGCTTCCAGCGTCCGGTCGCGGAGGTGCTGCACGGCACGCCCGGCTTGCCCGACGGCGAGCGCGCGGATCCGCAGGCCGGTGCCCAGCGCGAGGCGCATCTCGATGCGCTGATTGCCCGGGCCAAGGCGCTTCTGGGCGAGGATTACGAGACCGTCCATCGCCATGCGCTCGACACCCAGCTCGCCGATTGCCGTGACGACCTCGACGGCTTCGGCGTACGCTTCGATCGCTGGTTCTCTGAGAAGTCGCTGTTCGACGGCGGCGCCGTCGCCCAGGCGGTCGCCCGGCTGGAGGCCGCCGGACACCTCTATCGCCAGGACGGCGCGCTGTGGTTCCGCTCCACCGACTTCGGCGACGAAAAGGACCGCGTCGTCCAGCGCGAGAACGGCGCGTTCACCTACTTCGCCTCCGACATCGCCTACCACCTCGGCAAGTTCGATCGCGGCTTCGATCGGGTCATCGACGTCTGGGGTGCCGACCACCACGGGTACATCCCGCGGGTCCGCGGCGCGCTGGCCGCCTGCGGCGCCAACCCGGACCGACTGACCGTGGCGCTCGTGCAGTTCGCGGTTCTGTACCGGGGCGGCGAGAAGGTGTCGATGTCCACCCGCTCCGGCCAGTTCGTGACCCTGCGCGAACTTCGCACCGAAGTCGGCAACGACGCGGCCCGGTTCTTCTACGTGCTGCGCAAGAGCGACCAGCACCTCGACTTCGACCTCGATCTCGCGAAGTCGCGCAGCAACGACAACCCGGTCTACTACATCCAGTACGCGCACGCGCGCATCTGCAGCGTCTTCGAGCAATGGGGCGGGCATGACACGCCGGCCCTCGACGAGGCCGACCTGGCCGCGCTCGACGGCGAGCACGAGCTCGTGCTGCTCGACCGGCTGGCGGCCTGGCCCGAGACGCTGGAGGCGGCCGCCGCGGAGTTGTCGCCGCACCTGGTGGCCTTCTACCTGAAGGACCTCGCGGGCGAGTTCCACAGCTACTACAACGCCGGCAAGGTGCTGGTCGATGACCTTCGCGTCCGGCACGCCCGCCTCGCGCTGCTCGACGCGGTGCGCAGCGTGCTGGCAGCAGGGCTCGACCTGCTGGGCGTGACCACTCCCGCGCGAATGTAGGGCGCCCGATGAGCCGCGACTACAAGCACACCGAACCCCGCTCGCGCAGCGGCGCCCTGCTGGCCGGACTGTTCGTCGGACTGGCGCTCGGGCTCGCCATCGCGCTGGGGGTCGCGTTCTACCTCAACCGGGCCGCCAACCCGTTCTCCTCGCCGCGGGAGTCCAGGGAGCCCGCGAAGACCACCGCCGCACCGGCGGGCGCATCCGCCGCGACCGCCACCAGCCCCGACAAACCGCCGCTGGCGCCGACCGGCATCCCGGGGGCTCCCGTGCCCCAGGAGCCGGGCCAGCCGCGCTTCGATTTCTATCGGATCCTTCCCGGGACCGAGCAGGCCGCCACCGACCAGGAACTGCGCAACCGCCCGCCCGAGCCGAAGGCCACGGCCCAGGAGCGCTTCTTCCTGCAGGCGGGTGCCTTCCAGAACGCGCAGGATGCGGACAACCTCAAGGCCCGACTCGCGTTGATGGGGATGGAAGCCTCGATCCAGACCGCGTCCCTCGGCGACAAGGGCACGTGGCACCGCGTGCGGCTCGGCCCGTACGACGATGCCGACAGCCTCGCCAAGGTACGCACCCGCCTGTCGACGGCCGGCATCGAGTCCGCCGTGATCAAGGTCCGCGATACCAAGGCCCCCTGAGCCCCCCGACCCCTCGCAGGAGACCCACCGATGAAACGCAGGCTGCTGCTCACGATGCCCGTCGCCGCTGCGGGCGTGGCCCTGGTCCCGCCGTCGGCGTCCGCGCAGCCGATCGCACCCGGCAAGGACTTCCGCCTGCTCGACCCCGCCCAGCCGGTCGACGATCCGAAGCGCATCGAGGTGCTCGAGTTCTTCTGGTACGGCTGTCCGCACTGCTACGACCTCCAGCCGGCGCTGCACGCGTGGCTCAAGCGCAAGCCGGCGGACGTCGCCTTCCGCAGCGTGCCGGCCATCTTCCGCGACAGCTGGGTCGCCCACGCACAGCTCTTCTACTCGCTCGAGGCGATGGGGCTGCTCGACCGCCTTCACACCGAGGTGTTCCGGGCCATCCACGAACAGAAGACCGACCTGAGCGACCTCGCGCGCATGCAGGCCTGGCTCGGGCGGCAGAACGTCGATACGAAACAGTTCGCCGAGGTCTACGGCTCCTTCGGCGTGAAGAGCCGCACCCAGCGCTCGGTCCAGATGAGCCGCTCCTACGGCCTGTCGGGCACGCCCTCGCTCGTCGTCGCCGGTCGCTACCTCACCTCACCCGCCATGACGCAAGGCCTCGAGCGGACATTCGCCGTGATCGACCAGCTGATCGCGCAACTGCGATCCGGCAACGCACCGGGAAAGCGGTGACGCGCTCGCACCGGCGACGGACGCTCGCGGCGCTCGCCGCTGGCGCGACCCTGCCGGCCTGGCTGGTCGGCGCGCCCGCGCGCGCGCAACCCGGGGCCACCCAGGAGGGCTATCGCCTGCTGGCGAGTCCCCAGCCTGCGCCTGCGCTGCGCATCGAGGTGCTGGAGTTCTTCTACTTCGGCTGCCCGTTCTGCCGGGAACTCGATTCCCGCCTCGCCTCGTGGCTGAAAACGCTGCCGGACGATGTCGTCTTCGATCGACGACCGGTCATCGGGCGCGACAGCTGGGCACCCCTGGCGCGCCTGCACTACGCGCTGCTCGCCACGGGTCAGTCGGCTCGCCTGCACGGCCGGGTCTACGACGCCGTCCAGGCCGAGCGGCTGCCGCTTGGCGAACTCGATGCAGCCGCCGCCTGGTTCGAGCGCGAGGGTGGCGAGCCCGCACGCCTGAGGGCGGCATGGCAGTCCGCCGAGGTCGATGCCCGGGTTAAGCAGGCGCGCGTCGACACCGATGCCTACGACATCCAGGCCACGCCCTCGCTGGTGGTCGATGGGCGCTGGCTCACCTCCAGTGGCCTCACTCGCGGGGTTCCCGGCGTGCTTCCCATGGCCGACCGCCTGATCGACCTCGCGCGAACCGAGCGCGCCCGCGCCGGCGCGACGATGCGGCCCGCGCGCTGAAAGGCGCAACCATGGTTGCGGTTCCTGCACGCGTGTTCATCACCGGCGCGAGCGCGGGCATCGGCCGGGCGCTCGCGCTGCACTACGCGGCCCGCGGCTCGCGGGTGTGTGCGATCGCCCGCAATGCCGGCGCACTCGAGACGCTCGCCGCCACTCACCCCGGCCGGATACGCGTCGGGATCGCGGACGTGCGCGATGCCGACGCCATGCGCCTGCAGGCCGAGGCCTTCATCGCCGCCGAGGGCGTGCCCGACCTGGTCTACGCGAATGCCGGCATCAGCGTCGGCACCCTCACCGCGGAGCCCGAGGATGCGGCCGTGATGGCCGAGGTCCTGAACACCAACGTGCTCGGGCTCGCGCACACCTTCGCCCCCTTCATCCCGGCGATGCGCCGACGAGCGCGGGGTACGCTGGTCGGTATCGCCAGCGTGGCCGGGCTGCGCGGCCTGCCGGGCGCTGGCGCCTACAGCGCGTCGAAGGCCGCGGCGATTGCCTACCTGGAGGCGCTGCGCATCGAGGAGCGCGCCTTCGGACTGAAGGTCGTCACGCTCTGCCCGGGCTACATCGATACCGCGATGACGCGGGCCAACCCCTATCCGATGCCCTTCCTGATCCCGGTCGACAC
>CAIKXV010000030.1 GCA_903831455.1 uncultured Pseudomonadota bacterium
CGCCTGCATGCGGTCGTACAGGCCGCTCGCCAGGCGTACCTTCACCCGGCCGCACGGGGCTGGCGGCAACGCCGGAGAGCATGGGGACGCAGCGGCCGGCATGACGATCGTCGAGCGTCCTTGGCAGTCTGTGATCACACACTATAGACAACCTTGTCCGATGAATGCAATCTCGGTGGGCGATCATTCGCACCGCCACGGTCGCGTGCGTCTGGATCGTTCGAATCCAGCCCGACAACCAGCACCCTGCCCATGCGAGAGCCCTATATTGGTCGCGCGATCCCGCGCCTCGAGGACCCGCGTCTCCTCACGGGCCGTGGTTGTTTCGTCGACGACCTTTCGCCTGCAGGAGTGCTCCACGCGGCGATCCTGCGCAGCCCAGTGGCTCACGGCCGAATCAGGCGCATTGATCTGGACGACGCTCGTGCGGTACCCGGTGTGCGCCTGGTGTTCGGCGCGGCCGAGGTGGGCGCCCCGGTACCCCGCGTGCCGATGCGCATGGAGCCGCACCCGGACATCGCCCGCTACGAGCAGCCCGTGATCGCGGAATCGAAAGTCCGCTATGTCGGCGAGCCGGTCGCGGTGGTCGTCGCCGATACGCTTGCATTGGCCGAGGACGCCCTGGAACGGATCATCCTCGACATCGATCCGCTGGCGCCGGTGAACGGCCATGAGGATGCGATGTCCGGGCATACCCTGCTCTTCGAGGAGCATGGGGCGAATCATGTCATTACCCTGAGCGGTGTAAGAGGCGCGGCCGATGGAGTCTTCGCGCGGGCACCTTACCGGCGGAAGGAGCGCTTCTCGGTGCAGCGGCACACGGCACTGCCGCTCGAGACGCGGGGATTGCTGGCCGAGTGGGATTCGGACGCCCGTCGCCTTCGGGTCAGCGGCCTGATGAAGGTTCCCTTCGCGGTGCGGTCAGTGCTGGCGCGCCTGTTGGACCTGCCCGAGGAATCGGTCGAAGGCGTCGAGAACGATGTCGGCAGCGGATTCGGGATGCGAGGCGAATTCTATCCGGAGGACTTCCTCGTGCCGTTCGCTGCCATGCGGCTGGCGAGGCCGGTGAAGTGGGTCGAGGACCGGCGAGAACATTTCACCGCCATCACCCATGCGCGGGAGGTGACCTGCGAACTGGAGATCGCCTGCGAGCGTGACGGGACGATACTGGGGTTCCGGGGGGAGGCGTGGTTCGACACCGGCGCATACGTGCGCCCCAACGGCATGACCGGTCCCCGCAACCTCGCCCAGATGATTGCGGGTCCCTACCGCGTCTCGTACCAGCACTTCGACGTGCACTTGGTCGTGAGCAGCAAGACGCCTTCGGGGAGTTACCGAGGACCCGGGCGCTTCGAGGCGGATTTCTTCCGCGAGCGGCTGATCGATCTGGCCGCCCGCGACCTGGGTATCGATCGCGTGCGGATGCGCCGCGCGAACCTGCTCACCGAGACCGACATGCCCTTTCCGCTGGGCACCGTGCTGCCCTGGGCACATCGCGGGGCCACCACCGACACCGGCGACTATCGGATCACGCTCGATCGCTGCCTGGAGGAAATCGGCTGGCAGGAGAAGGCAGCGCTGCAGGGGCGTGAAGTGGACGGTCGCTACCACGGGCTCGGTGTTGGCTGTTATCTCGAAGGCGGATCCATCGGGCCGGCCGAGAACGCGCGGGTGGCGATGGAACTCGATGGATGCTTCTCGATCTATGTCGGCTCCTCGGGAGTCGGCCAGGGACTGGAGACGGTGTTCGCCCAGATCGCCGCCGATGCCCTGTCGGTTCCGATCGAGCGTATCCGCGGGGTGTTCCACGGGTCGACCCGCTACGTCCATCTAGGCCATGGCACCGGCGGCTCGCGTGCGACGGTGATGGGCGGCTCGGCGATCCTCGACGCGGTTGCGACGCTGGGGCGGCGGCTCTGCGAGGCGGCGGCCGAGCAGTTCGGTTGCACTGCGGAGGAGGTGCGACTGGTCGACGAGATGCGCACGGCCGTCGCCGGATCGCGCACCCGTTCCCTCGTCGAACTGGCCGGCGGCGAGCCAATCGTGGCGGAGGGCACCTTCGTGAACAGCCGCCGCACGTACAGCTACGGCACCCACGCTGCGCACGTCGCGGTGGACGTGCATACGGGGCGAATCGAGGTGCTGGACTATGTCTCTGTGGAGGACGTGGGGCGCATCATCAATCCCATGACCCTCCACGGCCAGGTGGTGGGCGCGATCGTGCAGGGGCTGGGCGCGAGCCTGCTAGAGGAACTGGTCTACGATGAGCAGGGACAGTTGCTGACCGGTTCGCTGGCCGACTACCTGATCCCCGGTTCGGAGGATTTCCCCCGGGTCCGATCGATCGCGCTGGAAATGTTTCCCTCGCCGATCAGCCCGCTGGGCGCGAAGGGCGCGGGTGAGGGGGGGATCATCCCCGTGGGTGGGGTAGTCGCCAACGCGGTGGCCAGTGCGCTGTCCTCGCTGGGCGTCGAGCCACACCAGTTGCCTCTGTCACCCTCGAAGCTCTGGACGCTGATTTCCGCCCGCGATCAGGTCCCGCAGAACGTCCGATAGGGCTGCGCGGAGACTGCCGCGGCCTGCTCGTAGTCTTCCAGCCCCGGGCGGCGCTCGTAGGGCCTCGAGACCACCTCGAGCAGTCGCCGC
>CAIKXV010000031.1 GCA_903831455.1 uncultured Pseudomonadota bacterium
GAACTTCATCGGGGCGCCGCAGGTGCTGTTCCTGCCCGATGGGCGGATCGTGCTGTTCAGCTCGGGCGGTGCTACAGGCATCGGCGCGGTGCAGCAGATCGGCCAGCGCAACGTCGCGCGCATCCGGTCGTACTGGTACGTCGACCCGAACTGATGCCCGATGCGGGGGGGGCGGCGGTCGCTGGCCGCCGCCCATCGCAGGCTTCGCGGCGATTGCAGGAGCCTACTGCCGCGAGGCTGTCACGCCGATCGGTGCGTGCGAACGATCGTCGGATCAGGAGGGCAGGGCTACGTCCCGGACCGCGTGCCTCGCGCGGCGCGTGCCGAGGGGCGCCCCTGCGATCCCGGGGCGCCTCAGGCGCCGCGGCCCCGCGCGGCTTCGGCGGCGGCCAGCAGGTCGCGCGGGAGCGAGAAGGTGACCTTCTCGGCGATGCCGTCCTGTTCGCGAACCTCGGTGGCACCCAGTTCGCGCAGGCGCTCGATCACCTCGCGCACCAGGATCTCCGGTGCCGAGGCGCCCGCGGTGACCCCGACCCGGGCATGGCCCTCGAGCCATGCGGCGTCCACCTCGGCGGCGCGATCGACCAGGTACGAGGGAATGCCCGCGTTGGCCGACACCTCGCGCAGGCGGTTGGAGTTGGAACTGTTGCGCGAGCCGACGACGATCACCACGTCGCATTCCTGCGACAGCCGCTTCACCGCATCCTGGCGATTCTGCGTGGCGTAGCAGATGTCGTCCTTCTTCGGCCCGACGATGCCCGGAAAGCGCGCGACCAGCGCCTCGGTGATCGCCCGCGCGTCGTCCACCGAGAGCGTGGTCTGGGTGACGAAGGCGAGATTGCCGGGGTTGTCCACCTGCAGCCGCGCGACATCGTCCACCGACTCGACCAGGTGCATGCCGCCGTCGGACTGGCCCATGGTGCCCTCGACCTCGGGGTGCCCGCGATGGCCGATCATCACGACTTCGCGGCCCTGGGCACGCATCTTGGCGACCTCGACATGCACCTTGGTGACCAGCGGGCAGGTGGCATCGAACACCTCGAGCCCGCGCGATTGCGCATCGCGCCGCACGTCCAGCGACACGCCGTGGGCCGAGAAGACCACGGTGCCGCCAGCGGGCACCTCGTCCAGCTCCTCGATGAACACCGCGCCCTTGGCCTGGAGGTCGGAGACGACGTACTTGTTGTGCACCACCTCGTGGCGCACGTAGACGGGAGCGCCGCGGGCAACGAGCGCCTGCTCGACGATCTCGATGGCGCGATCGACCCCCGCGCAGAAGCCGCGGGGCTTGGCGAGGATGACCTGCAGGGCCACGGCACTCTCTCCGGAAGGTGAATGCGCCAAGTATACCGGCCGACGGGCGGCGGGCTGTACCGCCTCTCCTGCGGGGGCGATCGCCCTGCGTCCGGGAGGATGCCCCTGCGCGGGCGACCGGGGCCCCTGCGCGCGCGCCTGGCTAGTTCGCGGGCGGTGCGGGTTCGCGCCCGGAGCCGGCGTCGTGCTGGGGGCGCAGCGCATCCCAGACCAGCAGGGCCGCGCCGCAGCAGATCGCCGAGTCGGCGACATTGAATGCCGGCCAGTGCCAGCCGCCCGCGTGCAGGTCGATGAAATCGATGACGGCCCCGAGCCACAGGCGGTCGATCAGGTTGCCGGCTGCACCGCCGAGGATGAGGGTCAGCGCGGAACAGTACCGGGTCCGCCCGGGGTCCGCCCGCAGCATGTGGATGATCCAGGCGATCGCCACGATCGCCACCGCGATGAAGAAGACGCGCTGCCAGCCCGCGGCATCGGCCAGCAGGCTGAAGGCCGCCCCCGGGTTGTAGACCAGGACCAGGTTGAGAAAGGGCGCGAGGGCCACGACCTGCCCGGGCAGCAGCCCCTGCAGGATCAGCAGTTTGGTGACCTGGTCGACCACCACGAGGGCGAGCGCCCAGCCCAGCCACTCGCCCAGCGTCCGCGCCGGTTCAGCCATGGTTCGCGATCGGTTCCGCAGGCCCGCGCAGCCCGGCTACCCGGCGACGCTCAGGCATGGGTGCGCGACTCCGGCCTGCCGGACAGGTTGCCGGCACAGCGAGCGCACGCCTCGGGATGCCCCGGGTCGGAGCCGACGTCGTCGCGGTAATGCCAGCAGCGTGCGCACTTGGTGCCCGCATGGGTCCGGGCACTGGCCCGCAGCGAGTCTCCCGGCCGTGTCGTGGCGGCCGACGTATTCATCACGAAGCGCAACTCCGCGCCCAGCGAGGCCAGCGCCTGGTGCGTCTGCGCGGGCGCCTCGATCTCCACCTCGGCGGCGAGCCCCGAGCCGATGGCACCCGCCGAGCGCAGCGTCTCCAGTTCGCGCAGCACGACGGCGCGTACCTCGCGCACCGCCGACCAGCGTGCCTCCAGCGTCGTCCGGGCCTCCTGCCCGAGTTCGATCACCGGCGAGGTCCATGTGGTGACCAGGGGCGTGGCGAGCGGGTCACGCTCGAGGGTGGTCCAGGCCTCGTCGGTGGTGAAGCTCAGCACCGGTGCATAGAGTTGCAGCAGCGTGCGTGCGATGCGGGCGAGGGCGCTCTGCGCGGAGCGGCGGGCGTGCGACTGCGCCGGGGTCGTGTAGAGCCGATCCTTGAGAATGTCCAGATAGAACGCGCCGAGGTCCTCGGAGCAGAAGTGGAGCAGCTTCTGCATCGCGAAGTGGAACTCGTAGCGGTCGTAGTCGGCGATGACGGCGGTGCGCAGCCGCTCGGTGAGCAGCAGCGCGTAGCGGTCGAGGTCGACCAGTTCGGCGTCGGGAACAGCCTGGGCGCGATCGAAGTCCTCGATGTTCGCGAGCAGGAAGCGCAGCGTGTTGCGTACGCGGCGATAGGACTCGACCACCCGCTTGAGGATCTCCTGCGAGATGGACAGCTCGCCCGAGTAGTCGGTCGAGGCGATCCACAGCCGCAGGACGTCGGCGCCGAGCGTGTCGACCACCTGCTGCGGCGCGACCACGTTGCCGCGCGACTTGCTCATCTTGCGCCCCTGGCCGTCGACGACGAATCCGTGGGTGAGCAGCGCGCGGTAGGGCGGTACGCCGTTCATCATGCAGGAGACGAGCAGCGAGGAGTGGAACCACCCGCGATGCTGGTCCGATCCCTCGAGGTACAGGTCGGCAGGAAAGCCGGTGTCGACCGCGTGCGATCCGGCCCCGCCAGCGCAGGGCACGTCCTTCGCGCGCGGGCCACCCAGCACGGTCTGGTGGGTGGCGCCCGAGTCGAACCAGACGTCCAGGGTGTCGCGCACCTTCTCGTAGTCGCGGGCGTCCTCGCCCAGCAGATCGGTGGCATCGAGCGATTGCCACGCCTCGATGCCGTCGGACTCCACCGCCTTCGCGACCGACTCGAGCAGTTGCAGGGTGCGCGGGTGCAGTACGCCGGTCTCGCGGTGCACGAAGAAGGGCATCGGCACGCCCCACTGGCGCTGCCGCGAGAGCGTCCAGTCGGGGCGGTTGGCGATCATCGCCGACAGCCGCGCCCGTCCCCAGGACGGGTAGAACGCGGTGGCCTCGATGCCGCGCAGCGCGGTGGTGCGCAGGGGTTCGGCGGGCCGGTTGCCCGCGTAGCCCGGGGGTTCATCCATCGCGGCGAACCATTGGGTGGTCGCTCGCAGGATCACCGGGGTCTTGTGGCGCCAGCAGTGCATGTAGCTGTGGGTGTGGCGCGGGTCCTCGGCGAGCAACGCCCCCGCCTCGCGCAGCGTCTGCACGATCAGGGGGTTGGCCTTCCAGATCATCAGGCCGCCGAAGCGCTCGAGCGAGGAGACGTAGTGGCCGTCGCCCATGACCGGCGTGAGGATATCGGCATCGCGCAGCCCGTAGCGGCGGCAGGACTCGAAGTCCTCCACGCCGTAGGCGGGCGCGGAGTGCACGATGCCCGTGCCGGTGTCGAGCGTGACGTAGTCGGCGAGATACACCGGCGAGGTCCGCTCGGCGAACGGGTGGGCGAAGGCAAGGCCCTCCAGGGCCGCACCTCGGGTCCGGGCGAGTTCCCGGAAGGCCCCCAGGCCGTAGCGGTCGACCGCGGGAGAGGTCCAGCGCCCCGCGTCTGCGGACGCGGCCCCGCGCAGCGCGATCTCGCTGGCGATCACGAGCAGCCGGCTGTCGGTCTCGAGCAGCGAGTACTCGAACTCCGGATGCAGGTTGAGCGCCTGGTTGGCCGGCAGCGTCCAGGGCGTGGTGGTCCAGATCACGATCTGCCCCGGCCGATCGGGCAGCGTGGCCAGACCGAAGGCCTCCGCCAGCGCCGCGCGGTCGGTGAAGCCGAAGCCCACGTCCACCGCGGTGTCGGTGCGTTCCTCGTACTCGATCTCCGCCTCGGCCAATGCCGAGCCGCAGTCGAAGCACCAGTTGACCGGCTTGAGGCCGCGGTAGATGTAGCCCTTGTCCAGCAGCGTGCCGAGCGCGCGGATCTCGTCGGCCTCGTTGCGGGGATTCATGGTGAGGTAGGGCCGGTCCCATTCGCCCAGCACGCCCAGGCGGACGAAATCCCGGCGCTGGCGGTCGACCTGTTCGGCGGCATAGGCGCGGGCCAGCCGCTGGGTCTCGGCGGTCGCCAGGTGCTTGCCGTGGGTCTTCTCGATCTGCACCTCGATCGGCATGCCGTGGCAGTCCCATCCCGGCACGTAGGGCGCATCGAACCCCGCCAGCGTGCGGCTCTTGACCACGATGTCCTTCAGCACCTTGTTGACCGCATGCCCGATGTGGATGTCGCCGTTGGCATAGGGCGGGCCGTCGTGCAGCACGAAGCGCGGCCGTCCGCGCGAGGCCTCGCGGATGCGTGCGTAGAGCCCGTTGCGCTGCCAGGCCTCGAGCATCAGCGGCTCCCGGCGGGCGAGATCGCCGCGCATCGGAAACGCGGTGTCCGGCAGGTTGAGCGTCTTCTTGTAGTCGGGCATGTCGGGTCCGGGCGGTCGGAGGCGTGAACGGTCGGCGCGCGATCAGGCCGCGAGCCGCGCGTGGAAGTCGCGCGCCTGGGCGCAGTCGATCTCGATCTGGCGGACGAGTGCCGGCAGGCCGTCGTAGCGGGCCTCGTCGCGCAGCTTGTGCAGGAAGTCGACCTGCAGGTGGGCGCCGTAGAGGTCGCCGGCGAAGTCGAACAGGTGCACTTCGAGCTTCATCTGGCCGGAGTCGGTCACGGTCGGCCGCACGCCGAGGCTGGCGACGCCCGGTCGCGGATCCGGGCCCGCGCCGTGCGTGGTCACCGCGAAGATGCCGGCGACCGGCAGGCGGCGGCGCGCCGGCACGTGGACGTTGGCGGTGGGAAAGCCGAGTTCGCGCCCGAGGCGATCGCCGCCGACCACGCGGCCACCGATCGACCAGGGGGCCCCGAGCAGGCGCGCAGCCAGACCGAGATCGCCGGAGGCCAGCGCCTCGCGCACCGACGTGCTCGACACCCGGATGCCCTCGGCGCGGATGCTTTCGGTCGACTCGACCGTGAAGCCATGCTGCCGCCCGGCGGCGGTCAGCGTGGAGTAGTCGCCGGCGCGCCGGGCGCCGAAGCGGAAATCGTCGCCGACCAGTACCCAGCGCGCGCCGAGGCCCTGCACCAGGATGCGCTCGATGAAGGTCGAGGGCGGCATCTGGGCGATGCGGTAGTCGAAGCGGCACAGGTAGACCCGATCGACGCCGCAGTCGGCCAGCAGGCGCAACTTGTCGCGCAGGCCGGTCAGGCGGGCGGGCGCCTGGTCGGGCGCGAAGAACTCGCGCGGATGCGGCTCGAACGTGAGCACGGCGGCCGGCAGCTGGCGGGCCCGCGCGGCCGCGACCAGACGGCGCAGCATCTCGCGGTGGCCGAGATGCACGCCGTCGAAGTTGCCGAGGGTCAGGGCGACGGGCCGATCGGCAGTGGTGGGGACGTGGCGGAAGAGATGCATGATCGCGCGTCGGATGATAGCCGTTCCCCGCCGGCGCCTGCCGGCGCTGCCGGCTGCCCGCGGCCGCTCAGCGCGCGCGCGCTGAGCGGGCCCGCTGGCCGATCCACTCGGCGAGCGCGGCCCAGTCGCGATCGCCCAGGCCTGCGGCGACGGCGGCGCGATGCTCGGCGAGCAGCAGTTCGGCCAGCGGCATCGGGATCCCGCCGTCGCGACCGGCCTGCAGCGCGATCTCCACGTCCTTCTGGCCGAGGCGCAGGGGAAAGGTGGGGTTCGCGGGGGGCTCGAAGATCAGCCGCCCGTAGTTGACGTACGCGGGACAGCCCAGCGAGGTGGCGGTGATCATCCGGTGGAACTCGCGCGGGTCGACCCCGCTCGCCTCGACGAGCGCGAAGGCCTCGCCGAGCGACTCGACGATGCAGCCGAGCAGGAAGTTGCGCGCGATCTTCACCGCGTTGGCGCGGTGCGGTTGCGGGCCGGCATCGAACCACTGCCGGCCGAGGGCTGCGAACAGCGGCGCGCAGCGCGCAACCGCGGTCGGGTCGCCGGCGGCCACGATGTCCAGTGCGCCGCTGGCGGCCGCCGCCGGGCGACCGAAGACCGGCGCGGCGACGTACGCCGACGCGGCGTGGAGGTGCGCGTGGTCGAAGGCCCGGGCGGTCTCCAGGCCCACCGAAGCCATGTTCAGGTGCACGCTGCCGGGCGGCATGCGGGCGGGCAGGTCCGCGTCGAGCCATACCTCGCGACAGGCGGCGTCATCGCCCAGCATGGTGATCGTCACCTCGGCGGACAGGGCCGAGGCCGCGGTGTCGGCCACCCGCGCGCCGCGCTCGGCCGCAGCCTGCGCGGCGGCCGGGGACCGGTTCCACACGGTCAGCTGGTGACCCTGATCGAGCAGGCGTGCGGCCATCGCCGAGCCCATCTGTCCCAGCCCGATGAATCCGACATCCATCCCAGCCCCTCCCGGCGAGATCCGCGGTCGCTTCCCGCGCTCGGGTGCCGCGTGTATAAAGATTGCGCGAGGCACCCATGATAAGCAACGCGCGGGGGCAGTGCCCGCCCGAGGTCCCGGCGCATCGAGGAGGCAGGATGAACGCGAGGCTCGCGCGCCGTGCGGCAGGCGTGGTGCTGGCATTGCTGTGGGCGGCGCCGCTCGCCGCCCAGGACTATCCGAGGGGTCCGCTGCGCATGGTGATCCCCTGGCCACCGGGGGGCGTGACGGACACCGTCGCGCGGGCGATGAGCGCGGCGCTCTCCGAATCCTTCGGCCGTCCCGTCACCCCCGAGAACCGGCCGGGGGCAGCCGGGACGGTGGGCGTTGCCGTCGTGGCCAAGGCGGCGCCCGACGGCCTCTCGCTGATGATGACCGACGTGCCCAGCCTCGCGATCAGCGCGACGCTCTACCGCACCCTGCCCTACGACACGCTGCGCGACCTCGAACCGGTCGCGCTGCCGGCGCGCTCCCCGCTGGTGCTGGTGACCCATCCGAAGTTCGGCGTGACCACCGTGGCCCAGCTCATCGAGCGGGTCAGGGCGCAACCGGGCAAGGTGTCCTTCGCCTCCTCGGGGCCGGGCTCCATCACCCACCTGGCCGCCGAGCGGTTCATGCAGGACACCGGCTCGCGAATGCTGCACGTGCCCTACAAGGGGGGAGGTCCGGCCACCGTCGCGGTGGTCGGCGCCGAATCGGACATCTACTTCTCGTGCATCTCGGCAGCGGTACCGCACGTCAAGGCGGGCAGGCTCGTGAACCTGGGGATCACCTCGGGCAAGCGCTCCGCGCTGTTTCCCGAGACCCCGGTGGTCAACGAGACCATCCCCGGCTTCGACATGGGCTGCAACACCGGCTTCTTCACCACCGGGGGCACGCCCGCGCCGATCGTCGATCGCATCCATGCCGAGGTGATGAAGGCGGTCGCGCAGCCGCGCATCCGCGAACTGCTGGCGGCCAACCTTGCCGATCCCGCGCCCTACACGCGGGCGGAATTCCGTGCCCACGTGGCCGAGGAAGTCCGCAGCTGGGGCGCGATCGTGCGCGCGGCCAACCTCAAGGTGGAGTAGCGCAACCGGCCGCGGCGCGCGCGACGACCGGGCAGGCACGCGGGTCGGTACCGCGCACCGCGGAGCCTGGGCGCCGGGGCGGCTGCCTCCGGGCCGCGCGGCCTCGCGCCGTCGACCTGCGCGCCCGATGCCGCCCGTCGCGACGCCTCGCGGTCAGGCCTAGCGGTGCAGGTCGCGGCTGATGAACTCGCCGTTGAGCGGCCAGGACAGGTCGCTCGCCAGGAAGACCACCACGTTGGAGAAGTCGTCGGGCTGGTACACGTAGCCGGCGGCCAGCAGCCGCTTCACGTCGTCCTCGGACTTGCCCACGCGCCACAGCGGCGTGTCGGTGGCGCCGGGACCGAAACAGTTGATGCGCACGTTCGTGTCCTTGAGCTCCAGCGAGACGGCGCGGGTGAAGCCGATGATGCCGGCCTTGGACGCCGAGTAGGCGGAACCCTTGGGCTGGCCGCGGATGCCGGTGCCCGAGGCGGTGCTCAGCACGATGCCGCGGTTGCGCGGCAGCATGCGGCGGATCGCCGCGCGCGCGCCGAGGTAGACGCTGCGCAGGTTGAGCGCGATTACCGCGTCCCAGGTCTCCTCGGTCATGTCGGCCAGTGCAACGCGCGGGAACATGCCGGCGATGTTGAGCAGCACGTCGAGCGGGCCGTAGCGCGCCTCGGTCTGGTCGAGCAACTGCTCGAAGTCCGCCGCGCGCGTGACGTCGGTGCGTACCGCGAAGGCCTGGCCGCCGGCGGCCGTGATGGCATCGACCGTCGCCTGCGCGGCGTCGGTGTCGATGTCGACCACGGCCACGGCAGCGCCCGCGCGCGCCATCGCGACCCCGTAGC
>CAIKXV010000032.1 GCA_903831455.1 uncultured Pseudomonadota bacterium
ACACGATCTCGGTGCCGAAGCGCTCGGCATGGCGGGTGAACCGATCCATCAGGTCGGGGCCCTGGACGCCGTCCACGTCGGCGGGCCAGTTGTCCACCTCGGTGGTGGTCATCAGCTGTCCGCCCTGCGCGTAGCCGGAGATGATCACCGGCTTGAGGTTGGCGCGTGCGGCATACACCGCTGCGGTGTAGCCCGCGGGTCCGGAGCCGAGGATGAGCAGACGCACGTGGCGCAGGGGCTTGCTGGACATGGGGCACTCCGCGGGAGTCGGTCGAGCCGCGCATTGTAGCCGGGGCGAGGGCCGGCGGCCGTTGGTGCCCTGCGCGCCCCACCGGGCCACCCTGCCGGGCGCACGGGGCGTCGGCAGGCTCCGGTTGCCCCACCCGCCACCGGTGGCGCCCTGCCGGTCGCGAAGGCACCGCCGCGGAGCCACGCCCCGGTGCCGCGCGAGCGCCGTGCTCGTCGCCCGGCCTTGGCGGTGCCCTCGCCCGGCGGGCGCGGCGGCGCGCAAGCCGGGCGGTCGGGGCACCGCCGGCGGAGGTACGACCCGACGTCGCCCGGGCCTTGCCGGCGCGCCGTCCGAAGGAACGGCTATACTTTCGGTTACCCCGGCGCAGCGTTGGGGCGCTCTGGCAGCGGTCGGGCCGACGGCCCTCGCGGCCGCGCCACCGCCCGTTGACGCCGTCCTTCTCGATCGGGACGCCCAGCCTTGCCCGCCAGCCCTGTCATCGTCGCCGCACTCGCCCGCGTGCCGTTCTTCGCCGTGCTGCCGCCGGCGGAGCTCGATCGGGTCGCGGCGACGCTGCGCATGAAGCGCTTCGCGCGCGGGGCGGTCATCGTCTCGCAGGGCGACGACACCGACACCCTGTACGTGATCGCCTCCGGACGCACCAAGGTCTGCATCAGCGACGACGAAGGCAAGGAGGTCATCGTGTCGCTGATGGGGCCCGGCGACTATTTCGGGGAGATGTCCCTGGTGGACGACCATCCGCGCTCGGCAAACATCGAGGCGCTGGAGGCCGCCGAACTGGTGGTCGTCGGCAAGGACGAGTTCAAGGCGAGCCTCGCCCGCAATTTCGACATGAGCCTCGCGTTCATGCGATGCCTGGTCGCGCGGTTGCGCAGCGCCGACAAGAAGATCGAGACCCTGGCGCTGATGGACGTCTACGGACGGGTCGCTCGCGCGCTGGTCGACATGTCGGAACCCGGCCCCGACGGACGACGCTTGATCCGTCGTCGGGTGACGAAGCAGGACATCGCCCGGATGATCGGCGCCTCCCGCGAGATGGTCAGCCGCGTGATGAAGGACCTGGTCGAGATGGGCGAGGTCGAGCGGGTCGACGACTGCATGGTGCTCCACCCGAGGCTCGAGCGCGCGGCGCGCTGAACGCGCCGGCGGCCCGGGCGGCGACCCCCGTCCGCGCCGGTATACTGGGCCGGTCGCGTTTCCGTCGGAAGCCCCCTTGCCGCAAGCCGCGCGCAAAGCCCCAGAACCGTCCGCCCTCGCCCTGACGCCGGGGCGAATCGCTGCCCTCGTCCGGGAGTCGGGCTGGTTGCTGCTGGTCGCCGCCGTGGTGTACCTGGCGATGGTGCTCTTCACCTTCGACCGTGCGGATCCGGGCTGGTCGCACAGCGCGCAGGTGGCCGAGGTGCGCAATGCGGGAGGGGCTGCCGGTGCCTGGATCGCCGACCTGCTGCTGTGGCTGTTCGGACTGTCGGCCTGGTGGTGGGTCGTGCTGTGCCTGCACCTGACCTGGCGTACCTACCGCCGGATGGATCGACGCCGGGATCGGGAACTCGCCGGCGAGGACGATGCCATCGCGGAGCGCGGTACCGCCGCGGTCGCGCTGGCGGGCTTCCTCCTGCTGCTGGTGGGCAGCGCCGCGATCGAGGCCCTTCGACTGCATACCCATACCGCGTCGCTGCCGCTCGCGCCCGGTGGCATGGTCGGACTCGCGCTGAGCGCGCCGCTCGCCGCGGCGCTCGGTTTCACCGGCGCCACGCTCATGCTGGTGGCGACGATGGCGGTCGGACTCAGCCTGTTCCTCAACATCTCGTGGATCGTCGTCGTCGAGCGCACGGGCACGGCCGTCGAGGTGGGCGTGCTGGGCGCGATCGCGCGCTGGCGGGCCTGGCAGGACCGGCGCATCGGCGCCCAGGCGGCCGAGGCGCGCGAGGAGTCGGTGCAGGTCGAACTGCGGCGCCAGGAGCAGCACGAGCCGATCCGCATCGAGCCGCCACGCCTGGAAATCGAGCCCTCGCCGCGGGTCGAACGCGAGAAGATCCGGTCGAAGCAGAAGAAGCTCTTCACCGACCTGCCCGACTCGCCGGTCCCGCCGCTCGAACTGCTCGATCCCGCCGAGGGCGCGGTGGAGGTGGTGAGCAACGAGACGCTCGAGTTCACCTCCCGCCTGATCGAGAAGAAGCTCGCCGATTTCGGGGTCGAGGTGAAGGTGGTCGCCGCCTATCCGGGGCCGGTGATCACCCGCTACGAGGTGGAGCCGGCGACCGGCGTGAAGGGCAGCCAGGTGGTGGCGCTGATGCGCGACCTCGCCCGCGCCCTGTCGGTGGCGAGCATCCGGGTGATCGAGACCATCCCCGGCAAGACCTGCATGGGGCTGGAGATCCCCAATCCGCGGCGCCAGATGGTGCGCCTGTCGGAGATCCTCTCCTCGCAGGTCTACGCCGAGGGCGGCTCCGCGCTCACCGTGGCCCTGGGCAAGGACATCAGCGGCAAGCCGATGGTGGCCGACCTCGCGCGCATGCCCCACCTTCTGGTGGCGGGCACCACCGGCTCGGGCAAGTCGGTCGGCATCAACGCGATGATCCTCTCGCTCGTCTACAAGTCCACCGCGGCCGACGTGCGCATGATCATGATCGACCCGAAGATGCTGGAACTCTCGGTATACGAGGGCATCCCGCACCTGCTCGCCCCGGTGGTCACCGACATGAAGGAGGCCGCCGTCGCGCTCAACTGGTGCG